>CAMZGG010000101.1 GCA_947306345.1 uncultured Caryophanales bacterium | reverse complement strand
CTATTCATCTTTATATTCACGCTTAGCGAATAATGTTAAATCAAGGAATTTACCGCCGATCTTTTCATTTAATAAATATAGAGGCACCGCTAATATAGCGTAAGCACCAACGAAGATGATTTGTTCTAAGGTCATAGTTCTAAATAATGTAAGTGTTAAGTTAGGAAGAATATGACTAAAGATATATGGGAAGATCTTTAAGAAGCCACCGGCTTCATTAACCATTTCAGTACCACTGACGATAAAGAATTCAGGTGCTAACCATAAGATGAATATGACTAACACTAAAGTGGCAAAGTATAAGATCTTTCTAAATGTTGTAAATGGACGGCAGTTATTAAAGAAGATAATAAAGCCACCGATAGTGACACAAAGTGCCATAGTAGGAATCCATTCGATACTAGTGATTTCATGTGTGGTTTCATCAAACACTGTCGCTAATGAATTAACATCAAATGTTTGCGTTCTCGCTATCTGACTAAATAAGACATATAACAAACATATAGCGACCGGTATAAACATATAGAAGCCTGATAATATTGCCCGTTTAGTAACGTTCTTATAGAAATTACCTTTAACTCTTGTCTTATCTGGTTCAAGAGCAACGAATAAACTAGCAATACCAGTAATGAAGATATTCACTAAAGACATGACTGTTGGTTGGATTAAGTGTGGTAACGCTATAAGCATTGGGAAGATGGTAATAAAGAACCATAAGTAATCCTTCATCACGAATAAGGATGAAGATCTTTGAATGTTATTAACCACACGTCTTCCTTGGAAGACAGCTTCTTTCATGTTAGAGAAGTTAGAATCTAATAAAACGAGATTGGCGACGTTTTTAGTGGCCGCTGCACCATTCGCTAGCGCAATAGAGCAATCAGCTTGCTTAAAGGCCAATAAGTCGTTTAAACCATCACCCGTAACACCAACAATACGGTTGCTCTTTTTTAAGATAGCGATGATATCCGCTTTTTGGTCAGGAGATACTCTACCGAAGATGGCGTTATTCATCACGATTTCTTCTAAGTTATCTTGTTCGCTGACTTTAGACATATCGACGACTTTATCCCAGTTAGCGATACCTGATTGTTTAGCGATATAACTAACAGTACCGATGTTATCACCAGAGATAACTTTAATATCGACATCATTTTCTCTAAACCATAACATGGTGTCTTTAACTTCTGGTCTAATAGTGTCACTTAAGATATGCATAGCCACGAGAGTATTGTCCGCTGGGACTGGTTTATCTTTAATGACTACACCATTAACTTTAGCTAAAACGATAACACGTAAACCACTTTGAGCGTATTCATTAACTTTATCTAAGATAGCTTGGTCTTTAGTGATGAATTCAGGAGCGCCCATCACAAACCAACCTAAACCTTCAAATTCCACTGCGGAATACTTTCTCGCAGAGGAGAAGTGAATTCTATCGTTAACTCTTAATTGATCTGCGTTTTTAAATTTCTTTCTAAAAGCATTAGAGGAGTTCTTTTGACCATAGTCATCAATACGTTCCACGAGTTTACCAAACTTATTTAATAAAGCGGTTGATGTTTGATTAGCCTCATTAAAAGCGTCTAAGTAACTAGACATTAATCTATCTAATGATTCTTCGTTATAACTCTTATCTAAGATAATGGTTTCTTCAAGGGTCATTGAGCCATCGGTCAATGTCCCTGTCTTATCTAAACAAAGAGTGTTAACTCTAGATAAAGATTCAACAGAATATAAGTCTTGGGCTAAGGTCTTATTTTGTGCAAGCTTAACTACGCCTGTAGCCATAGCAACACTTGCGAGTAAGGCCATACCACATGGAATCATATAGGCAACGGTCACACCACTATAGAAGGTCGCGTTGCTGAAGATTGATTCTTCACCCCAAACAGGAGAGACAATTGGTAGACCTTTAGGGTTATTTAAGATGCCATATACAAATTCATAAATAGCGACAAATACCGCTAACGGGATAGCAATAAGTGTCATATTTCTAATAATTTTAGAGATGGCAATCATCAATCTAGATTTAGGTTGTTTAGACACTTTAGCCTTATTCTCAATTGAGGAGATATATGTATCATTACCAACCTTATCAACACGGACCGCTAAAGAACCAGCAACAACGAATGATCCAGCAAAGACCATATCACCTTTGCTTTTCTTAACAGGAATTGATTCACCAGTTAATAAGGATTCATTAACTTCTAAGACGCCTTCTTCTAAAACTACACAGTCTGCTGGTATTTGATCACCGGCGGATAAGATAACAACATCATCTAAGACTATTTCAGTTGGTAATAGTTCTACTTCTTGAGAGTTACGTCTTACTTTAATCTTACTATCGTTAAGTAATTTAAGTTTTTCAATTGTGTGTTTACTCTTACATTCTTGGATCGTGCCAATTAATAAGTTACAAATAATAATGCCTAAGAACATTAAGTTAGTCACCACTCTTGGACCCACCATAAAGAGAAGTAAGCCTGCGATAGCGAACATCAAAATATTAAAGAAGGTAAAAATGTTACCAAAGATAATGCGAGAATATGATTTATTTGT
>CAMZGG010000100.1 GCA_947306345.1 uncultured Caryophanales bacterium | reverse complement strand
TTTTATATATCTCATTCATATCAGTAAGAGACTTATTATAAAAGAAACGAACACAGCCAAAACATTTAGCAAAGAATACTTTTTGCTCACTGTTAGGATAGATACGATACTTATAAGCTTTTCTAATCATAATTTTGGGTAAAACAAAAGGGATATAAAAACTAAATTTGTTTCCATACCCCTAATTACTTTCCTACTTATAGTATATCAATTTATTGATATATTCTCAACAAATATTTGCTTTTTTTATATAGATATTTACTTACGTTTGTAAACATTTATAATTAGCAATTCACCTTCCACCTATAAAGGTAGCCATCAAATTGATGTGGGGGACTTCTTGCTAAAATATGTTAAAAAATATTTTTTTAAGTAGTAAGATTATATTGAAGATGAAAAGTTTACACGTTCGTAGTTATGCGAAAATCAATCTTTGCCTAAATATTACTGGTAAGCGTGAAGATGGGTTCCATGAATTAGACATGGTAATGTTACCTATCTCTTTACACGACTCATTAGTGATTGATAAGTTAAACAAATCACCAGATAACTTCGTTACTGTTGATGATTTTTCCATTGGTTCATTCACCTATAACTTAGCCACCTTCTCAATCGATAAACTTCAAAGCATTTATAAGTTTGATCAAAAATTTAGAATCCTTATCCATAAGGTCATTCCTATCCAAGCTGGTTTAGGTGGTGGTTCTTCTAATGCTGCCTATACAATGAAAGCAGTTAACACGTTACTTAATTTAGGCGCCACTGATGAACAATTGATGGAAATCGGTAAGTCTTTAGGCTGCGATATTCCTTTCTTTGTGAAATGTGAACCTGCTAGATGCCAAGGCATCGGTGAAAAGACCACTCCAATCAAAATCAAAAATAACTACTATGTGTTAATCGTTAAACCTGAAGCTGGTTGTTCCACTAGAGAAGTGTATGCTATCGCTGATACAATGGATTTACCAGTTTGTAATGTTGATAATGTCATCAAAGCTTTGGAAGAAGGCGATGATGAAGCGTTAGCAAATAGCATTTCCAATGCTTTACAAGGTCCTGCTATTTCTTTAGTGCCTAATATTCAATCCATCATCGATGAATTACACGAAGAAGGACTCAAGATTGTCCAAATGACAGGTTCAGGTTCCGCTGTCTTTGCTTTAAGTACTGATAAAAAGTTACTTAAGAAGGTATTGAAAAAACTCGAAAATAAGTACCAAGTTGAATTAGCTAAGGTACTGAAATAAAACAACATAATTTACATAATCTATAATGGAGGTTCTTTTATGAACAAGTATGTAATCGTATTAGCTGCTGGTAAAGGAACAGGAATGAATTCTCGTGACCCAGAGCATTCAAAGGTTTCTTATCCAATTTTAGGAAAACCAATCATCAACTATGTTATTGATGCGGTTAAACCATTAGACCCACAACAAATTGTTACTGTTGTTGGTTTTGGTGGTGAATTAACAAAATCATTAGTGGAAAAAGAATCTGACATCGCATGGCAGAAGAGATTATTAGGTACAGGTCACGCTGTTTTACAAGCAAAACCATTCTTAGAAGGCAAACCTGGCCAAACATTAGTTATCTATGGTGACACACCATTAGTAGAAACTGAAACATTACGTCAAATCTACCACATCCATGAAAAGAACAAATATGATATGACCGTTGTTTCCGCGGTTTTGGAAAATCCAAAAGGATATGGCCGTATCCTACGTGAGGATAAGAGTAATCGTATCTTAGCGATTAGAGAAGAAAGCGACTGCACATTCGCTGAATATGAAATTAACGAAGTTAACACTGGTATCTGTATCATTGATAACGAATTGTTATTCAAATACATTGAAAGATTATCAGTTGATAATAACAGACACTTATTCTACTTATCTGAATTAGTCCAACTCTTCATCCAAGATAACTACCACGTTGGTGTTTTCGTGGCTGAAGAAATGAAAGAAGTTTATAGCATTAACAATCGTGTCCAATTAGCGTACGCGGCGAAGATTATGCGTAGAAGAATTAACCAAAAATTAATGCTCTCTGGTGTTTCTATTGAAGATATTGATTCAGCATATATCTCACCAGACGTTGAAATTGGTCAAGATACAGTTATTAGAAGCAACACAACCATTTTAGGCAAATCCAAAATTGGTGAAGCTTGCTCCATTGGTCCAAACACTATTCTTAACAATGTTGAAGTCGGTAATGAAGCTGAAATTATCTCCTCAAATTTAGATGGTGTTAAGGTCGAAAACTCTGCAAAAGTCGGTCCTTTTGTGGAAAAGCACGGTAAATAATATGCAAATAGTCGAGAGTTTCGGTAAGAACGTTTTTGTTGGTGAAAAGATGGTCGGTTATATCGACCGTGAAGGTATTTTCATCAACCGTCAAAAGTTCGCGGATATCACCCCAGAAGGTGAGATCTCTTTTGGCACCAAAAAGCTCGGTTATGTCGATGATGATGGCTACATCATTATCAAAGATAAAGAAGTTGGTTACATTGATAACAATAACAACTTCGTGTTTTACGATATTAAATTTTAGGAATCTAAACGGGAATCCCCGGTTGTTCAATTGTAGAGATTAAAGTAAATAAGTATAGTTATAATCAATGTTTTTTAAATGGATGTTGTTGCATTTATATCAATAAATTGATATAATATTAATAGGAAATAGGATATGGAATTGGTTTAAATCATTTCATGTCTTTTTTAATAAATACTATGCTA
>CAMZGG010000099.1 GCA_947306345.1 uncultured Caryophanales bacterium | reverse complement strand
TGATGCTGGATTGAAATCATTAGCTAAATCAATGTTGAATTATGGAAGCTATTGTCAATTATTATTCAATATAAATACCGATAATTTAGCAAACAGCACATTAGTTGAAACAGATAAAGATGTTTCTTCAGTTGTAGCTAATATCGATGATATTAAAACTAATGGTGGACAAACAGAAGGTGTTACACCTCTTGGCTTCTCACTTGTCTTAAATAATAAAACTGATTTAAAACTTTATTTAAACATTGATGGCGATGTTAATGAATATAAAGCTTATATTGATGATGAGGAAGTTGAATTAGTTCATGGTTCAGGTAATCAATATTTTGTCAGAATCAATAACGTTGCTGCACCTAAACTAAATGAAAAACACAACATAAGATTTACTTATAATGGAACAGGCGATTTGTATATCAACTGTTCATTACTATCATATGCATATTCTGTTATTAATAAAGCAGAAACTACTTATGCAAATAATCAAAATCTTGTGAATGCTATGAGAGCTATGTATGCATATCATAATAGCGCAAGAGATCTATTAAATTAAGGAGGCCGGATAATATGAAAGAGACTAATATTAAACCAAGCATTATTGTTGTTGAATTGTCTTCGGAAGATGTTATAGTAACATCTGATGAGTATGAAACTCCGATGGACGGCTTTTAATAGATAAATAAAATCATTCTTTGCTTAACATAAGTATAAAGGTCATCGCTTTGATACGTCCCCTGTCAAGTAGACAGTGGAAATAATTAAATCTCGATGTATATTATAACCATCTGTTGTCACACATTTATGTAAGTGATAATAGATGGTTTTCTTATTGTTGTGTAGTATGTGAATGTGCTTTTAGTTCTTCTATATGGTTCCAGTATTTGATGTATTTTTGATTAGGCTTGATTGGATAGTCAGCTTTGTTTTTGTTGGCTAGAGCTTCTTTTCTTACTTGACCTGCTGTTTTTCCTTTAAAGCGTCTTTGTGGATAGTAATTTATGTAATAATCGTTAGTCTTATAAATAGCTTCTATAAGTTCTTCTTTGGTTCTTATATTAGGATATAAAACACTTAAAATATCTTTAAGTTGACCCTGATATTGTTCGCAGGGACCATTGTCTATGCACTTAGATACTCTAGACATAGATTGAGTCATCCCATAGGACTCAAGCTTATTTTTATATACTGATCTAGTATATTGAAAGCCTCTGTCTGAATGAAGTAAAGGAGTAGCTTCAGGATAAGATTCATGTGCTTTATCTAGTACTCTATCAGTGAGGACAGTATCATTTCTTTCTGATACTTCTAGTGCTACAGGAAAGCGATCAGATAGATCTAAGATTGGTGAGATATAAAGTTTCTCATTAGATAAAGGAACTTTTATCTCAGTTATATCTGTAGCCCATTTTGTGTTGATGTGGTCACAATTGAAATCTCTATTTAAGATATTTTCTGATATTGTTTCAGGTGTAGATTTTTGATAATTATACGAAGACTTTCTTCTATAGTTAGATACGATATCGTTTATACACATAAGTCGATAAACTCTTTTGTGGTTGTATGATAAATTATGTTGATTACGTATATAGTTAGTCATCGTATATGAGCCAAATAATGAATTATTAGATGCTACTACTTCTTTGATGGTTTTAAGAAGTTTTTCATTCTCTATTTCTCTTTGGCTTGGTTTCTTGTTTAACCACTTATAGTAAGAAGCTCTTCCTATACCTAGTTCCTTACACATGAAGTTTATATCGTAATCTTCTTCTTCATGAAGCTCCTTAATAAGCTTATAATCAATTATTCTATTCTGCTTTTCTAAATAGATTCTTTTGGCTTTTGGTAAACTTTCAATCACCACCTTTCTGTCTCTTCGGCTTTTTTTAATAGTTCATACTTTCTTTTAAATTCTTCCTTTTCTCTTTCAAGCTTTGCGATTGTCCTTTGAGCTTTCTCAAGTTCTGTAAGTTCTTCTTCTTTCTTACGCTTACCACGATTATCTTTTAAAGCTTCTATACCATCTGCTTCATACTTTTTAAGCCAAGAATAGACTTGGGCGTAGCTACACTTATAAAGGGCAGCGGTATCAGCGATTCTTCTTTCGTGGTCAAGACAGTACTTAACGATCTCAAGACGTTCATTAAAACTTGTCTTTCTTCTTTCTGCCATATAGACCTCTCTTTTAGGAATATAATCCTTTAACTCTATATGGTTATTATAACGTTTAATCCACATACAGACAGTGCCTTGATTAGAAACACCGTATTTAACCGTAAGATCGCAAATTGATCCTTTCCCTTCTAGGTATTCCTTTACTACTTTCTCTTTGAACTGTTTAGAATAAGACTTATTGGAATGTGTTTCTTCAAAGGCTGAAGGACCATAAGCCTTATACTTTTTCGACCATAAACGAATAATAGTTTTTCCTTGTTTACCCATATTCAGTTCTCTTGCAATCTGAATAGCTGACTTTCTTCCTTGTAGATAATCTTCACAGGCTTTTACTTTTTGTTCGAGAGTATACTTAGCTTTTCTTCCCATTAAAAAATCCCACCTTTCATAGATTGTGTGAGATTTAAATATTTCACGTGTCTACTTTAGTGGGATTGTATCATTTAAGGACTTTTTCTTTTAATGGTCCGAGTGAAGGAACCACTATATATAAATTAATATTCTATAAACTCCTTTATTTAAAGTGTTTATTTATATTTTGAAATCGTCTTTTGCAATTTGGACGCATTTTTGGACGCACTCTTC
>CAMZGG010000098.1 GCA_947306345.1 uncultured Caryophanales bacterium | reverse complement strand
TTTGATCTAAACCCGCATTAGCGAATTCTTCTCTTAAGATAGCATCACTTTCTCTAACAGCTTCTAATCTATCTCTTGTAATCGCACCAACGCAGCGGACACCTAAACCTGGTCCTGGGAATGGTTGGCGATAGACCATAGCGCGTGGTAAGCCTAAGGCTTCACCAACTTGTCTAACTTCGTCTTTATATAATAATTTCACTGGTTCAACGAGCTCGAAACCGAGTTCCGCTGGAAGACCACCAACGTTGTGGTGGGCTTTAATACCTTTACTTTCTAAAATGTCAGGATAGATGGTACCTTGACCCAAGAAAGAAATACCACTGAGTTTTTGTGCTTCTCTTTTGAAGACATCAATGAAGATTTTACCAATGATCTTTCTTTTTTGTTCTGGATCTTCAACACCGGCTAAAGCATCTAAGAATTCATCAACAGCATCAACGTAAATAAGATTTGCGTTTAATTGTTCTTTGAATACTTTGATAACTTGTTCGCTTTCACCTTTTCTTAATAAGCCATGGTTAACGTGAACACATGTTAAATTGTTACCGATTGCTTTGATTAATAATGCTGCACATACAGATGAGTCAACACCACCTGAGAGGGCTAATAAGACTTTCTTATCACCGACTTGGGCTCTGATTTCTTTAATCTGTTCTTCGATGAACGCGTTAGCTAATTCTCGATTGTTAATACGTTTCATGTTTGGATCTCTGACATTTCCGCTCATAATTTTCTCCTTACCAATGAATTTCTTCTACTCTATTGAATAGCTTTTTGATTTCTTCTGTAGGTTCTTCCCATTTGTTGATTAAAACCTCAAGTTGTTCATCAGGCACAATTGAAGTTTCTTTTCTTTGTTTGTTATAGAAACGAATCTGTTCAACAGTGCGTGGAAATAAAACCAAAACATATTCATCGAATTCAGGATTCTCTTTAACGTACTTTTCTCTTAAAACATTCAAGTCAGTTAAAGCATCTAAAATTACAGTGACGTCATCATACTTTTTTGCGTATTCATGAATTCTTAAAGAAAAAAGCTCCCATACTTCTTTTTGCTTAGAAAAATCCTGAGTAGTCCCAGTGAGTTCGTACCTAATCTCGTCACTAGAGACAATCAAAGTATGTGGATGAGCCTCGCGATACGCTTTTGCCCAAGTAGATTTGCCACTACCAGGCATTGCAGATAACATGATAAGTGTTTTCATTTCTTCCTCCGATTCGGTTGAACGAAATCCTATCTATTAGCAACTTTTAAATAAAAAGTTCCTACGTGATAATCATAGTTATACGAGGAACGTTTTTACAAGTAAAAATTTATATTTTTAAGAATATTAATATAAGCCTTCTTTATATTCGCCCTTATCCACTAAGGATTTTAAGGCTTTAACAACACCTGGTTTGTCTTCTTTATAAGTGACACCAAACCAAACTGATGGAGTGGATAATAAGCGCACGGTGGCTTTATTTTCGTGAACTAATTCATCAACGACTGTTGGAATTAAGAATTCTGATTTAGGAACATTGATATTATCTTTTAACCAAATTGGGAATTTTTCACCTAAAGCAGGAATGAGATCTTTATTGAAGCAGAATAAGTTCATGGACACGAGTTGTGATGGTTCGGTTTCAAAGGCTGGAGTACCATCTAATGGTTCACAAACAACTTTATCGCCTTTAGCGTAAATGCTAGATTCGATTAATTTTTCTAAATAACCTTTTTCATCTTTGAAGGCCACACCACGTTTGACCGCACCATTTTCAGTCATAGTGTTCTTAGCTTCGAATGCCACGATAGCGTATTTTCCTTTACTACCTTCTGGCAAGGATTTTAGATAGTTATAAGCAACTTCGTATGTTTCTTTACCATAGAAATCATCGCCGTTGATAACGATAAAATCTTCCTTAATTAGATCACGTGCCGCGTAAATTGCGTGGGCTGTACCCCATGGTTTCTCTCTACCTTCTGGTACTTTGAAGCCTTCTGGAAGGTCATTTAAATCTTGGAAAGCGTATTCCACTTTGATGATTTTTTCCGCTCTTTTACCAATAGTGTCTCTGAAAGCTTCATAGAACTCTTTCTTAATGATGAAAACAACACTACTGAATCCAGCACGTTTTGCATCGTAGATGGAATAGTCTAATAAGAAGTTATTGTAGTCATCCATTGGTTCCATTTGTTTGAGGCCACCAAAACGACTACCCATACCAGCGGCCATAATTACTAATTGCATAATATAATCTCCTTTTTATTATTTGAAAAATAATGCTGCAGCACCAATCTTGCCTGAATCATATCCTAATTCAGCAGGAACGACTTTAACTTCTGGTGTTGCTCTATATCCATAAAAACGTTCTTCAATGTATTTGTTCAATGGATCAAATAAAGGCGCACCAGCATTAGCGATACCACCTGAAAGGACTACAACATTTGGTCTAAAGATGTTGCAGTAATTTAATATACCTTCACCAAGATATTTGATGTAGTTATTTAGTACTTCTTGTGCAGGTTTATCACCTTTAGCGGCAGCTTCAAATACTACTTTGCCACCCACTAATTCGATTTCAGGACTGATTTGCCACATTAATGAGCGTTTATTTAAACGCATGGCTTTTTTAGTTTCTCTAATTAAAGCAGTCGCAGAGGCATAGGCTTCTAAGCAGCCTTTTCTACCGCATGAACATTGTTCACCATCGACTTCGATAACAACGTGACCAAGTTCACCGCCTTTGCCTTGATTGCCTTCATAGAGTTTGCCGTTGATGATAATTCCACCACCAACGCCTGTGCCTAATGTGAGCATAAT
>CAMZGG010000097.1 GCA_947306345.1 uncultured Caryophanales bacterium | reverse complement strand
CGTAAACCAAATCGTAAACCAAATCGTAAACCAAATCGTAAACCAAATCGTAAACCAAATTATTAGTCAATTTCCTGCTTCTTTCGTTGGTGTTTTATGACTAAGAGTAAGACTAGTCCCACAAGGAAGGCACCTAATAGATAACCACTATAATCGATAAGTACATCAGTGAATTCACCACTTCTTTCTGGGACATTTAATTGGATTATCTCTGTTGTCATAGCGATGATTAAACCAAATGACAAGGCAAATATAGTATTAAGGAAGTGTTTGATCCATTTGAAATCTTTGAAGATGTAGTAAATCGCTAAGGAAGAGAAGATACCACTTACCACAAATAAACCAAAGTGGCCTAATGACTTCCTAATAAAGGTGGCGAAGTCATTATAGTTTTCTGGCGTGACTGTTCCTGGTCTCACAGTATTAACGACTTCTTCACTTACCTCCACCACTCCTTGTGAAGCTTGACTACTTTGCGCACCATTTAAGCAGGAATGGTAAATGATATAAGCATTAATAGCGAGCGCTAAGACGGTAAAGACGATCATTAAGATAAAATCTAACTTGCTCTTTTTCATATATGAGTGAAATTATACACGAATATATTATATTAACAAGTTGCGCATTTTATTTTGCGCAGTATAATAGAGGTATGGAAAACATTTTAAGACAAAAAAGAAAAGAATTAGGTCTAACACAAGAACAAGCTGCGAAAGCATGTGGTGTTTCTCGTCGTACCTATCAAACATATGAAGAAACAAATACTATTAACACTACTTTGCAAAAACTTATCGCTGAAATAGAAGAATTATACAATCCAAATAAAATAGTCTATAACGTTAAAACGATTAAGAATATTTGCAAAAGCATCTTTATCAAAAACCCTGAAGTAGAGTGCGCTTATCTATATGGTAGTTACGCTAGAGGCGAAGCAATAGATAAGAGCGATATTGATATTCTAGTTGTTTGCCATGGCATGGGTTTAAAGTTCTTTGGCATGGCGGCTGATTTAGAAGAAGCGTTAGGCAAAGAAGTAGATTTACAAACACACGAGCAAATCGGTGACAACGCAGATTTCCTAGAAAATATCTTAGTGGAGGGCATCAAAATATATGTTAAAAAGAACGATTCAAAGAATTGATGCTGCATTAAAACACATCAGTATAGTTAAAAAAGATATCACTGGTATTAGTTTAGAACAGTTTAAGAATTCTGATATTTTGGTAAGAGCCACTGCTTTTTCCTTATCACAAATTGGTGAACAGATGGTCAATATCGATAAGAACTTGGAAGATGATTATAAAGACTTACCTTGGAAAGCAATAAGAAACATGCGTAATATCATTGTCCATGTTTATGACAAGGTAAAAGCTGAAGTTGTATATGAAATAGCCACTAAGGATTTAGAATCTTTAGAAAACAGTTTATTAAAAATCAAAGCTGACTTAGAAGAGCAGCTCTAGTTAAAAGCATCTCTTTGTTTTAGCCCTATAGCAAGCCTGTGGATCTTTACTCTTTTCGCAGTGGTAACAGAGCTCATTATTTATAAATGCACCGGAGAAGTATTCATCTAAGTTTTTAACTGTGGTTTCAGCGATATTAGATAATGCTTCATTAGTGAGATAGGCTTGATGGGATGTAATAATGACATTAGGTAATTGTAATAATAAGGATAAGGTATCATCATTAACAATCTTTAGAGAGTTATCTTTATAGAAGAGATTAGCTTCTTCTTCATAGACATCTAAGCCTACCGCTCCAATCTTCTTTTCTTTAAGACCTTCTAGTAAGGCTTTAGAATCAATAAGTCCACCACGGGATGTATTAATAATAACCACACCTTTCTTCATTTGATTAATAGCGTCTTCATTAATCATATGTCTATTAGCGTCTGTTAACGGACAGTGTAATGAGATGATGTCACTTCTAGCGTACATCTCTTCTAATGGCACATATTCATAACCACTGTCTTTGATTGGATATGGGTCATAGCAGATAACATGCATACCAAATCCTTTAGCGATATCAATAAAGACTCTACCGATTTTACCAGTACCAACAACACCGATAGTCTTTTCGTGTAAATCAAAACCACTTAAACCTTCAAGATTAAAGTTAAAGTCTCTAGATCTAATATAGGCTTTATGGATATGTCTATTAAGTGATAGTAATAAGGCAAAAGCGTGTTCCGCGATTGCGTAAGGAGAATAAGCTGGTACTCTAGCAACATGAATCTTATTTTTATAAGCACTTGCTAAATCAACATTGTTATAACCAGCGCATCTAAGAAATACACCATGTATACCATATTCATTAAGCTTAGTGAGTACTTCATCATTTAGTTCATCATTAACAAAGCACATCACTGCGTCAAAGTCTTTGGCTAACGCTACTGTGTGATTAGACAATCTATCTTTAAAGTAAGTAAATGTATATTTATCTAAATAAGGTTTGAACGATGCTTCATCATACTTTTTAGCGTCGAATACGGCAATTCTTTTCATGTTTGATATCCCCCTTATTTACATAATAAATGAAACTAATAATTAATACACATGACATGCTCTAGAAGTTATTAACCTTATATAAATATAAGAAATATAAAAATATTTATCGATTTCGCTTGACTAAGTTAAAAATAAGACTATTATTATGTATTCAAATGCGGAATACCGCGTCCTAAGCAAGACGTAAAAAGGCTATAGAAAA
Source organism: uncultured Caryophanales bacterium (assembly GCA_947306345.1). Classification (GTDB taxonomy): domain Bacteria; phylum Bacillota_I; class Bacilli_A; order RFN20; family CAG-826; genus RUG14515. The sequence goes on along the minus strand of CAMZGG010000097.1, from coordinate 125 downwards.
GAGGTATTCTAGTAGATGAATAAGAAGTATTTATTAGAAGCGGTCGTAGAAGGAAGATTCATTCAATTCCACAAGGAATTCAAGAGTAGAAACTCCGCGATTGATTACATCTTCAAGTATTACAA
>CAMZGG010000096.1 GCA_947306345.1 uncultured Caryophanales bacterium | reverse complement strand
GGTGCTTTAGGTGAAAGAGCTCTCTCCTATGTCATTCCAAGCGAAGAAGAATTCCCATACACAATTAGAACAGTGGCTGAAGTCGTGGAATCCAATGGTTCCTCCTCACAAGCTTCTATTTGTGCTTCCTGTATGTCTTTAATGGCCGCTGGTGTCCCAATCAAAGCCATGGTTAGTGGTATTGCGATGGGCTTAATCAGTAGTGGTCCATTAGATGGCAAACACCCATATACAATCCTTACCGATATTCAAGGTTTAGAAGACCACTTCGGTGATATGGACTTCAAAGTCGCTGGTACAGAAAAAGGTATTACCGCCTTACAAATGGACATTAAGATTAAGGGTGTTACCCGTGAAGTCTTAAAAGAAGCCTTAGCCCAAGCCCATGTCGCTAGAGCTCAAATCCGTGAAGTTATGGCTAAAGCCATTGCCGAACCACGTAGTGATGTCGGTAAATACGCTCCTAAGATGGATACATTCTTCATTGATCCAGATAGAATCAGAGAAGTTATTGGTACAGGTGGTAAAGTCATTAACGAAATCATCGCCCAATGCGATAACGTTAAGATTGATATCGAAGATAATGGTCAAGTTACCATTTACCATATGGATAGAGAAACTATCAATAAGGCTAAAGGCATGATTCAAGATATCATCCGTGAAGCTAAAGTTGGTGAAGTCTTTGAAGGTGAAGTCAACCGTGTTGAAGACTATGGTGCATTCGTCCACTTATTCGGTAATGTTGATGGCTTATGCCATGTCAGCCAATTAGGCTATGGCTACATCGATAGAGCCCAAGATGTTGTCAAATTAGGTGACAAACTCAAAGTTAGAGTCATCGAAATCGATGAAAAAGGCAAAGTGAAAGTCTCTCATAAAGAATTCGCTGAAAAGCCAGAAGGCTATGACGAAGAAAAAGAAAGAGCCTCACGTCCTGAACACATTCATCGTCCAGACAAGTCCTTCAAAGGCCCAAAGAAATTTAAGAAATAGGCTTAAAAAATTTAAAATAGACCATCACAAGATGGTCTTTTTTGTTGTCTAGATAATTTTAAAATTTGATTATTAATATCTCTTAACAAAGAATAAGTGACAGTTGTATACTGAAAATATCAAGAGACTTGTTTATCAAAATTCGTAAACTTTTTTGCTTTGCGGTTTTGTTAAAAAGTAGACATAAAAGAAAGGATAAATAATATGAGAAAAAATAAGATTTTTCTCCCAATGATGGCGATTTCATTATTGTTTGGTTTAGGCTTGGCCGCATGTAATCAACCAGCTAATCCATCAAACAATACGTCATCATCCATTCCTGCAAAGGAAAAGATTGCCGTTACCGATGATGCCGGCAAGAATGCCGCAGAAGTCGAAATCGACGCTACATTGCAACTAAAGGCCAGTATCGAAGGCGTAACCTGGGCAAGTTCCAATCAAAATATTGCCACAGTTGATGAAGCTGGCAAAGTTACTGCGGTGGGTATTGGCTCCGCTAATATTACTGCGAGTAAAGAAGGCTATGACAAAGGCACATTCAAACTTACAGTTAAAAGAGGCGCTCCTTTAGCCACATTAAAATTCGAAGAAGCTGATCACTACGCTGCTGATGGCTGGTGGGGTTCAGCAGATGAAGGTTGGTCCCCAATCTATGCTAGAACCGATGGTAATGCTTCAGATCAACAATGCATCGCTCACTTAGATAATGGCGATAAAGAAACATTAACATTTAACAGCAGTGCCGCTATTAAAGCGGAATTAGTCATTATGATGGCTTCTGCTAATGGTGTTGAAGATATGGGTTCAGTGATGAACGTTAAACTCAATAACAATGCAGTAGATGTTTCTGGCAAATCATTAGCCAGTGGCACAAATAGTGACTTCATTGAATTCTCACTTGGTCAATTAGACTTAGTGGCAGGCGATAACGTCTTAGCGTTAGAATTCTTAGCTTCCGCGCCATATATTGACGACTTAATGTTCTATTCTAAACAACAAGCAACAATTACTGCTAAACCAGCAGCAGCTAAACAACAAATTCAAGCGGCTGCTACAGAAGTAGATGTCAATCTCGGTGGTGATCCAGTTCAAATCGTCTTAACTACTCCAACATCATTAGAAGGTGTCAGTTATGTTTCTAGTAAACCAGAAGTAGCCGCAGTTGATGAAACAGGTAAAATCTCTGGTCTTAAATTCGGTAGTGCCACAATTACCATTATGAAAGAAGGCTGGTACTCCGCTAGAATTACCGCCACAGTTGATAAAGCCAAAGTTGAAGGCGAAATCAGAGTCCAAGCTGAAGAACCAGAAGAACTCCCAGATAGTTTCCATATGTATACCGATAGAACAAGTGGTATTCAAAATGGTCACTATGGTGGTGCTTATATCACAGGTTATGATGTCCACGAAGCTTGTACATTAAGTTATAAGTTTACTTCACCAAAAGCTCAAACAATGACCTTAATCATTGCTGGTGCTTCTCACTATCAAATGGCGGAAGACTTTGTCTTCGGTGTTGACTGCACACTTAAACTTAATGGCGCGACAATCACACCAAACGATGGTGCTAAGATTGAAAGTAACCAAGTGATGGGTGCTCCAACAGTGGAAGTTGAAATCGGTGATGTTAACGTTGTCGAAGGCGAAAATACATTCGTTATCGAATTCGCCGAAAGAGCGCCAGCGTTAGACGCATTCAGATTCATTCCAAAGAACTAATTAAGGAATAATCAAGACAACTAGACCTCTCTTCTCAAGGGAGGTCTTTTTTTCTTCGCTTTATCGGTGAAAAATATTATTTATCTATTCACACGCTATTATCGTTAGTTATAATGTCATTAACAAAGAGTT
>CAMZGG010000095.1 GCA_947306345.1 uncultured Caryophanales bacterium | reverse complement strand
TAAGATGAGACCAGCGGTCTTTTCAACTAATTCACGGAAAGCATCACCTTTGGCGACGAAGTCTGTTTCACAGTTGATTTCTAAAACGACGGATTTACCGCATTTTTCGCAGGTCTTTGTTAAGGCTAAACCTTCAGCAGCAATACGATCAGCTTTCTTAGCGGCTTTGGCTAAACCTTTTTCTCTTAACCAGTCTGTAGCTTTGTCTAAATCTTCACCGTTGTTTAATAAAGCGGCTTTGCAGTCCATAAGACCAGCACCGGTTCTATCACGTAATTGTTTGATTAAATCAATTAAGGCCATTATTTGTCTTCTCCTTCAGCCTTTGGAGCTTCTTTAACTTCTTCAGCGGCTGGAGCTTCTTCACCTTCGGCTTTTGGAGCTTTTGGTTTAGCGGCTCTGCGTTGTTGTTTTTCAGCGTTACGGCGAGCTTCTCTTTCGGCTTGTTCTTTTTCGTAAGCTTCTTGACGGGCTTGTCTTTCAGCTCTGATCTTTGCTAATTTTTCAGCATTTTCTTTTTCGGTTTGGCGAATGACTTCTTTCATTGTCACGGCTTCACCTTCATCTTTTGTATAGGCCACGACTGGGACACCGTTCTTGCTTTCAACGATAGCGTCAGCGATGACGGCTAAGATTAAGCTGAAGGAACGAACTGCATCGTCGTTAGCTGGAATGACATAGTCAACGACATCTGGATCACTGTTTGTGTCAACGATAGCGAAGACTGGGATGCCTAACTTTCTAGCTTCGGCAACAGCATTGTGTTCAATGCGTGGGTCGATAACGAACATGGCGTTAGGAATCTTTCTCATTTCCTTAATACCATCTAAGTTTTTGGATAATTTTTCTTTTTCTCTTCTGAGTTGAGCGGCTTCAACTTTGCTTAATAAATCAAGTTCGCCTTCTTCTTCTCTTCTTTCGAGATCCTTCAAGTATCTAATTCTGGATTGGATGGTCTTGAAGTTTGTTAATGTACCACCTAACCAACGGTTGGTGATGTAGAAACTGCCGGAACGCAAAGCTTCTTGTTGGACAGCTTCTTGGCATTGTTTCTTTGTACCGACGAATAAGACTTTACCACCGTTATCAACGATTTCTTTCATTTTGGCGTAGGCAACTGTAATTGCGTCGACTGTTTGTTGTAAGTCAATGATGTAAACACCATTTCTTGCACCATAGATGTACTTTTTCATCTTTGGGTTCCATCTACGGGTTTGATGACCGAAATGAGCGCCAGCTTCGAGTAACTTTCTCATTGTAATAACTGGTGCATCAGGATCATGCATAACTGCTTCCATTGTTGGGGCAGCTTGTTCTGGAGCGGCTTGTTCAGCAACTTCTTCGAGAACTTCTTTCTTTTCTTCTGCCATTTTTAGGCCTCCTTTTGTTGTACCTCCATTGCTTCGAAGAACCCGACCACTTGTTTTCAACAAGCACATTGGCGGTTCAATCCACAATGTGTGTATTTGCTGTTTCCACAGCGCTTAATATCTTACCAAAGCGCATTTGCGCATGCAAGAGAAAAATAATATTTATTATTGGGCTCTATAGATAGCCGTACTCTTCTAAAAGTTCGTAGGCCAAATCATGTAAACCTTGTTCACTCATATGTTCACAGCCAGATTCCGTGCAAACTTCACGACCATCCACTAGAACATGTAAAATACCATCGTCATCTAAGTAGTAATCAATCATAACTTTATTTCTTTTTCGCTCTTGGGTGGGCAGCCATATACGTTTCTTTCATCGCCTCTTCAGTGACGTGAGTATATACCTGGGTAGCGTTTATGCTCTCGTGTCCGAGGAGTTCCTGGATGACACGGAGGTCCGCTCCGTTTTCTAACAAGTGTGTCGCAAATGAGTGTCTGAGAATGTGTGGGTGTAAACCTACAAATAGACCTGTTTTCTCTTCGATTGAGTCGAGGATATATTCTAATCCCCTAGTGGTTAATCTTACACCCTTAGCATTGAGGAATAAGGCTGGAGAAGGATTCTTACTCTTCTTCAATAGTTCCATTCTTTCGTGTTCGAGATAGTACTTGATAGCCTTTTGACATTCAGCTGTGAATGGAATGATTCTTTCCTTGTTACCTTTGCCCAAAACACGTACCACCCTGTCTCTTAATTGAACAGATTGGACATCTAAGTTCACTAATTCTTCCGCTCGAATACCGGAATAATAGAGCAAATTTAAGATTGCTTGATCACGAGATTTCAAAGAATCTTCTCTTTCAGCATTTCTTTTAAAAATCTGTTCGATTTGTTCTTTGTAAAGAGCATGAGGATATTTAGTTGGCACCTTTGGCGCGGTTATAAAAATGAACGGATTATCATTTAAGTAACCTACATTAACCATATACTTATAAAAGTGACGTAAGGATGACAAACGTCTTTTACAACTTCTCTTACTGACTCCTCTAGCCATTTCTTCGGTTAAGAAATTACGGATGGCCATCGTATCTACTTGCTCTAATAAGATGTCTTCCTTAAAAAGATAAGCACAAAACTTATCAATGTCTTCTTGATAACTTGCCACTGTCTTTTTTGAGTAATTACGGACAGTTAAGAGATGATCTAAAAACTCTTGTTCAGGTTTATTCATACAATAATCATAGCAAAAATATGAAAAAATGGATTTATCGAATTCTTAAAGAAGACCCTATCTTCTATAAGTAGGGGATGATTTGAGTGTAGTTATATTCCACGTTGATTAATTTCTGGTTAAAAAGTATTGATAGAGTCTTGCTTTTATATCAATAAATTGATATAATAATAGTAGGAAATAAGGATATAGGGGATGAAAATGCATTTAGCATTTATTTCCCTTTTATTATATTTCGAAAGAATAAGTATGACTAAGACAGTTAAAAGAACATATCGTTTTAGAATCTATCCTAATCCTTCTCAAAAAGAATTAATTGAGAAAACTTTAGGATGCTGCCGTCAAGTTTATAACGACTTTCT
>CAMZGG010000094.1 GCA_947306345.1 uncultured Caryophanales bacterium | reverse complement strand
GCATCAGTAACTGCGATGTGGACTCTGACTGCATCTGACAAATCATTCGTTGTGCCATTTGATGCATCGTCTTGAATAAATAATTCCGTAATATAGACATCATTTTCTAATGCTGTTGGTGAATTTGCACCATCAACATCAGTAACTCTGGCTAGGATTGTGAATTGAGCGTAGTCATTAGCACCTGCTGGTGTCCAGCTATTGTATGTGCCACCGACGCCGAATTCTGGTTGAGCGTAGAAATTAGTAAGTGCTGCATCCTTTGTTTGTTCGCCTGTTGTAATAGGAACAAGATGATTGCCTGTGATATGGCTCGCCATATCGTCTTGGTAATAATCGTTGCCCCAGTGTCCCCCGTTATCGATTGAAATCTTAAGTAATTTAGTAGAATGTGTTAAAGCACCGACATAAGCCACTTGCGCTCTGGTAGCATATTGGAACCAGGCAAGAGTGGAACTAAGTGTCGCCGCTAATGAGCCTCCGATTAATAAGGCGAAACTAGGAATGAGTACTTTTTTAAGATTGAGCTTTTTCATACGCAGCGATATCGACTCCTAATTTTAGTGTCGCACCTTCTGGGTATTCTTCTTCAGGTTTTGATTGAGGATCATAGCCTTCGAGCCAAAGGACTATGGTGTATCTTCTAATATCATTTCTAAGGAAGTTATTGACTTCGTAAGAAATAATTGTGCCATCGTTTTTGTATTCATTGGTGCCACCAAAAGATGCATCGACTAAGCGATATTCTTCTGTTTCTTGACGTGTGTCACGATCTGGGTTAGCAATGAATTCACGGTCCACGACTTTACCATCAATAGTACGATTGTTTTCTTTAGCCGCTTTTGCATAAATGCGGTAATCGTGCTTATCGGTTTCTGGATCATTTTCGAAGACAATAATTCTTAATGTGTCATCTAAACTTCTACCTGAGAAATCGTCTGCTCTAGTACGGTCATCAACGTTAATGTTCATTGTGTATGAAGCTGCTTTATTACCGATGTTCTTCACATAGAATGTGTACTTAAAGTATTCCAAGCCCTTGGCGGTTTTGTATTCGCCTGATGTCTTATCTAAGTAGGTGTAATCATATTCACCTGCGTTGTAAGGTGTATCTTCGTTATCTAAATAACCAGCACCCTTACCTAAGATATGATTGTAGGTGTTTTCAACGTATTTACCACTTTCGTTAACACGTAAATATGTTGAATAGTTAGTGGAATCCTTTCCTTCGGTTAAAGCTAGATTAACTTGACTATTATTTAAAGAGACAGTGAATGTTCCTACGGAACGTCCAAGGAAAGAGATGATAACCAAAGAAGTGATACCTAATGACGAAAATAACGCCACAAAAGCAGCAATCTTTCTTCTCCTTCTTCTCTTGACTAATAAATAATCGTACATAATAGCTTTCTTACCCTTTCAAGGTGTTTTAATGTTGTTTGTCCCAATGGGCTAGAAATTAAAATGCCAGTGCCTATCATCCATCTTTCATGGCGGGTTTAATTTCGTACCCTAAGGCAACTGGCTATCTTGATAAGAATATAAAACCTCAATCAAACTTAATCGATTGAGGTTGCTGGCTATCTTATATAAGACCCTATAGTTTTGCGTCGCCGGATTGCTCCGGTTTTGCTTTTTGCTCAAATACAAAATATCACAATAAAAAAACTAGTGCAATATATTTTTTCAATTTATAAATAAATTAAATAATAAAGAAAAGCGCATTGCGCGCTTGTTATTCTTTCTTTTCTTCTTTGTTATTTTGACCTTGGAGGTCTCTAAGTAACTCTTGCCTGAGTTCTTCTTTTTGTTCTTCTGTGAGATCTTCGATTTTGGCAGGTTCTTTCTTGGTGGTTTTTCTAACGAAGAGCATTAAGCCAACGATATTTCCCGCTAGAATCAAGAAGATTGGGAAGACGAATGCGAAGAAGCTGCCGACGGCTGGCATTTCAAGAATTGCTTTGATCAAGCCATCAGAATGTGCGATTGCATCAGTCTTATTACCACCATTCTTCGCCATTGTGACGAGAAGCATGATGCTAATAACTAAAAAGAATGTAATAATCGCTACATCGAGTACTACTAATGCAATAAGTAAAGGTTTTTTGTATTTTTTCATAATAATGCCGTTTGTCACTTATTCGTGAAATCATTTTATAATACTTTTCCTAAAAAGCAAAAGGTATTTTTTATGCGTGTAGTATGGTATATCACATTACATATATATGTAAGGAAAACTGAATAGTTGTTTGTATGGTAAAACAAACAATAAAAAAAGACCGGAACGAGTCCGGTCAATTAAATGTTAGTTGATAAGTATTAAGCCAATACGAATGTTAAGTTGACTGTAATGGCATCTAAATCAATAGCATTAGCTGTTGTACAGTTGGAATCGTCACCATTGAAGAACGCATAAATCTTAATAGCAATAGCTGTTGTTGATGAAAGTTGATCACCTGTGAGAAGAGTATGAGTACCATTCACAGTAGCAGCAGAAGCGTTACCCATGAGAAGTCTTTCGTCGAGGTCAGCACTTGTGCCCATATTATCAGAAACATCAAGACCGATTGTTAAACATTTGTTTAAATTAGAAGCTGTACCAGCAGTGAAAGAAGCATCACACTTTAATAACTTGGTGTTAGCTGGTGTGGAAGAACCTGCAGCAAGACCAACATAAACTGTATCGTAGACATAGTAATTCTTGCTGTTAGCAGAACCGAAGTTATTGGCTTCGCCAATTGTTAAAGCGGTATAACCAGAACCGTTAATAGCACCATTGTCTGTTGCTGTACCAGCACCTGTGACCCAGCTGTAATCGCCTGAACCAGAAGGTTGTTTCCAGTTTGTTGGAAGAACTTGGCCTGAAGGAGCGGCTAAAGAAACAGTTGTAAGGCTAGCTAAAGTGCTAGATTTGGAAATAACTAAGAATTCGCTGTCAGTTTTTGCTGTGATAGCCATACCAGTGGCTGTGACAGAAGCGTTAGCAGCAAACCATGCGACAGTGCCTGTAACAGAGGCAGCTGTGGATAAAAGTAATAAACCTAATGAAGGGATTATAATCTTTG
>CAMZGG010000093.1 GCA_947306345.1 uncultured Caryophanales bacterium | reverse complement strand
ACAATTAATAGAAAACCAACAGCAGGATTTGGTACTGCTTCATTAATATTATCTATATTAGGTATCATTGCCTGTTCGTGCATCATGGTTATACTGTCATTTTTGATTTAGTGTAAATATTGACAAGTAATTGTTAAAAAAGCGGGACAACCGCTTTTTAAAATGCACATTTTTCATAGATATATAAAATATCTAAAATCGCTTTATTTTCAGCAAAATCAAACATTGTAAATAAATATTGTGTCAATCATATGTTTTTTACTTCGCCGTCTACAAATATTTTAATTTACGTCGTATGCCCACATCCGTAAAATATATAGATGGAGAGTCATTTTTCTCTCGGTTTATTACGATAAACGTATTGTTATTGGAAAAAACTGATGAAAATGGCCTCCATTTTTTATAGAAGGAGGACGTAAAAACTTATGAAAAAATTTCACACTTTATTCTTGGGAACCGCCTTGTTAGCGCTCCTAACATGTTCCTGCAATGTGAATGGTTTTGAGAGTAGTAGTTCTAGTTCCAACTCTACAAACGATGCTATTAGTAGTGCATCTAGTTCTGAATCTACTTCAACCAGTAGCAGTAGCTCATCAAGCAGTGAACAATCAAGTAGTTCATCATCATCTTCAGCGATCAGTGACCCATATCAACTTGAAGCGCCTTTAAACTTCCGTTATGAAGAAAAGACCAAAATCTTGAGATGGAGTATCGTTGACAATGCCTCCTCATATGTAGTGGTGGTTGGTTTAAATGAAAAAAGCACTACAACAAACAGCATTTCCGTTGATGAATTTGGATTAGAATACGGAACATACAAAGCAAAAGTTAGATCCGTAGGCACAAATCCATATAAGTCTTCTGGATATTGTGAAGAAATCAGCGTTGCTTATTACAAAGATGTTATCGACAATTCAGACGTCATTGATAACCTTGGTGGCTCTATGAAAGCCGATGCCTACAGAGGTGTTCCAAAAGAAGAACTAACATTATTTAACTCGGTTAACATCAATGATGAATACTATCTTTGGTATTTTGATTTAGGAACTGTTTATGACACACCTATCTATTCTTCATATTCTTACAAATATGATTTCGATGGCACTGATCTAGACATCTCTTTCGATAAGATTACTTCTGAAACCATTTCTAACAACAAAGCAGAAAGTGTAGAAGTTATTGATACCGATTCTGTAACTGGATCGTTTAAATATGGCTACACAGAATCGGTCAGTGCTGAAGGCAATATCCTTTTTGGCAAAGCTAAAGTAGAAATAACCGACTCAGTAGAAGTTGGTCTAAGTTGGACTCATAGCTGGGAGAACATAAAAACAACTTCAACAAGTATAACTAATACATATGAAACAACTTATGAATACGGCTACAACATTCATATTCCTTTCTCAGAACAAAATGGCTTTAAGAAAGGATATAGATATCGCGTCACTTTCTTTGAACCGATTCAGACATATGGTGTTCTAATGTATGATGTCCAAGAAGATGAATATGTTGTTGGATATGACACATACTTCTTGCCAAATCAAAAAGCCTGCATTATTGAAGAAAGCCAAAATGGTATTTTTGAATACGATAAAAACACTTCCATCACATTCGATCTTGATGCGGCAAAAGCATATGCGTTAAGCCATATTCCAACAAATACTGATTCCAATCTTAAATTGGTTAAAACAATTCAAGAATTAAATACCGAGATGCTTAACGCTACAGCATCCACTAAGATTAGATTGCTTAATGATATAGACGCTAGTGGTTATACTTGGCAATCACCAAAGAATTTCAAAGGTGAATTGAATGGCAATAACAAGAAGATTACCGATTTAAGAATTGATAAAGGCAAAGTCCAAACCAGTGTAGAAGGCGTATATGGTTTGGTTGAAGAATTATCTGGTTCTATTAGAAACCTAGATTTCGTGAACTACTACTTATATGCTTGGAAATACCACGATAACTTATTGAACTTCTATTTGGGCGGCATGTGCGGTGTTATGAATTCAGGGTCCAAGATTGAAAACGTCAATTTGATTGGTTCCACAATTTATGGCTATCACGACAATGATACTGACAAGAAGAGTTCAAAGGCCTATGTTGGTGGTCTCGTTGGTAATATGGGTGGCGGAACAATTGTTAACTGCGCTTTGAAAGAAGAGACAAGTGTCGAAGGTCAATCTCGTGTTTATCGCACATCTGGTAGCACAGCTGACACATGGTGTTTCGTTGGTGGCTTTGTTGGTTATCAAGATGGTGGTAGCGTTAGCAGATGCAATAGAACATTATCTGATAATACCAAAGTCCATTCACACACCTTGAGTGGTGGTAATGTTTCTGCTTATCACTCAATTTGTGGTGGTGTGATTGGCTATCAAAACGCAGGTGAAGTTGAAGAAAATACCTGCACATCATATATCGATGGCGTTACCGCTACTTACGAAGTTACTGGTGGTAAGACAGCCAATACTTCCGAACATAAAACCGGCAAGATTATTGGTAACTTACAAAAGTAATATAATCAACAACTATAAGCTCCTGTCGCAATGAAGTGAACCCATTATGTTGGACTGAAATGTTTCAACAATCATATCACTTCTAAACAGACTGTTGAAGGGACTGAATCCGATATTGAACTGGACTCAGTCCTTTTAATTTTGTTTTAATTCGTTTGTTGTTATACCAATAGATATAATTATCTATAGCTTTCTTAAATTGCTCGTAGTTATCAAATTCAAATTGATGATCAAAAAACATTTCTTTTTTCATTAATCCAAAGAAATTTTCCATTATTGAGTTATCTAAGCAATTACCTTTCCTAGACATGCTTTGGATTATTTCTTGTTCAGATAGACGCGTTTGATAGTTTCTCATTTGATATTGCCAACCTTGATCACTATGGAATATAAGGCCTTTAAGGTTCTTGCTTTTGATAAATGCCTTATTTAACATATCCACTGTTTGAGAATAAGATGGATTTTTCGAAACACTATAGGAAATTATCTCCCCATTAAACATATCGAGTATTGGAGATAAATATACTTTGCCCCAGGGGAAATGGAACTCAGTAACATCGGTTG
>CAMZGG010000092.1 GCA_947306345.1 uncultured Caryophanales bacterium | reverse complement strand
ATGGTCATGCTATTCTAATTAAGTATGAAGGTCTACGAATTATCATTTCAAAAGAACATCCGTGATATCGGTGGCATGACTACTAAAGACGGTCATCATATTAAATATGGCCGTTTAATTAGAGGCAGTGTACTAACTAAACTCGATGAAAAAGATGAACAAATCGTTAAAGGCTTTAACTTAACCGATATTATCGACTTTAGATCTCCTGATGAATTTGAATACTTTCCTGATTTCAAAATCGAAGGTGTGAGAATGCACAACCTTCCAGTTTTAAGTAAGAAAACCAATGAAGAAGCTAGACAAAGAATGAAGAGTTCTGATGGCAATCTCTTATGGTTTTTAGAAGATAACACAAGCGGCTTTAATCATTTAGTTAAAGTCTATAGTGAGTTCATCACCACAGAAGATGGTATTGATGCCTATAAGAAGTTCTTTGAACTTATTATGAATGATAATAGAGTGACCTATTTCCATTGCTCACAAGGTAAAGATAGAACAGGCTTTGCGGCCTATCTTGTGGAAATAGCCTTAGGCGTTTCTGAAGAAGACGCGATGAACGATTATTTGTTCTCTAATGTCGCGATGGAAAAACGCGCCGAGATGATGCTTAGAAGAGTGGAATATCTTCCATTCTATAACGAAGAATATAAGCAGAGCTTAATCGATGTCTTCTCCACACGAGTGGAGTATATGAATTCTGCGATTAATGCAATGAAAGAACATTATGGTGGCACTCTTAATTACATCAAAGAAGCCCTAGGTGTTGATATTGATAAACTTAAATCCTTATATTTGGAATAATAATTTACTTTTAAGTAATACTCATATAACATTATTAATGTGCATAGCACAAAACATATTAAATATATAAGCGGGAGTAGCGAAGTTAGAATCTCGTCAACACGGTGAATAACCCGGGACTAACCAGTGTATGAGCAAGACGCTAAAAAGAACTTTTTGGAGGACAAGTATATGTTTGAAACAAAAAGCGCTAAGGAAGTCTTGCAAGAACTAGATAGTAATGTTGAACAAGGTTTAACTAGCCAAGAAGCTGGTGAAAGGCTCATTAAATATGGTCCTAACAAATTACCAGAGAAAAAGAAAACCCCACTTTTTTTAGTGTTCTTAGGTCAGTTCAATGACCCAATGATTTTCATTCTTTTAGCGGCAGCCCTATTAAGCGTAGCGATTTCTATTTTCAACACTGTTAAAAACGGTGAATCATTTGATTTCGCTGATCCAGTCATCATTATGGGTGTCTGTGTCTTGAACGCAATTATTGGTACAGTACAAGAAAACAAAGCCGAGAAATCATTAGAGGCTCTTAAGAAGATGTCATCGCCAACATGTGTCGTTAGACGTGATGGCAAACTCGTTGAACTCAAAGCGGAAGAATTAGTACCAGGTGATATCGTCATCTTAGAAGAAGGTAGAACCGTTCCAGCGGACTTAAGACTTATTTCTGCTATTAATTTAAAGACGGATGAATCATCTTTAACTGGTGAATCTTTGCCAGTAGAAAAAGACGCTGATATCGTCTTCACTGATAACGTTGGTGTTGGTGATAGAGTCAATATGGTTTATATGTCCACACCTGTGGTATACGGTCGTGGTGAAGGTGTTGTCGCCTTAACTGGTAGTGATACCGAAACAGGTAAGATTGCTAAATTACTCTCCGAAGGAGAAGATGATACAACTCCACTTCAAAAACAACTTGCTAAGTTATCTAAATTCTTAGGTATCTTAACAATTGTTATTGTTGTTATCTTATTTGGTATTCAATTAATTGATTTATTCAAAGGAACCAATCATGTACCAACCGGTACTGATATGACTGCTTATTGGCTTGATGGTATTATTGAAAACTTCATGTTTGCCATCTCATTAGCGGTTGCTGCTGTCCCAGAAGGTTTACCTGCTGTTGTTACAATCGTTTTAGCGTTAGGCGTCCAAAAGATGGTCAAAGCCAATACCATTGTGCGTAAATTACCATCTGTTGAAACCTTAGGCGCTGTTAGTGTGGTCTGCTCTGATAAGACTGGTACATTAACACAAAATAAGATGACAGTGGTGAGAGCCTACTTAAATGAAAAGCTAGTGGGTGGAGAAGAAATCTTCACTGATAACTATAAGTTCTTATCAATGGGTTTGTCCCTTTGTTCTAATGCTTCTGTTGATGAAGGCTTATATGGTGATCCAACTGAAATTGCTTTAGTGGAATACGCTAATAAGATGAATCAACATAAAGCGGATTTAGAAAAAGCCGCTCCACGTATTGATGAATATCCATTCGATTCAGTCCGTAAGATGATGTCTACACAACACACCTATGAAGGTAAAAAGATTATCTTCACCAAAGGTGCTATTGACTCAATCTTAAAAGTCGCTGATAGAATCGAAATCAATGGTGAAGTCAGAAAGATTACCGCAAAAGATAAAGAAAACATTATGAAAGCCTCTGACACAATGGCAGTGGATGCCCTTCGTGTTTTAGGCCTTGCCTATACATACGCTGATGAACTTAAAGAAGAAAACTTAGTCTTCGTTGGTTTAGTGGGTATGATTGATCCACCAAGACCAGAATGTAAGAACGCTGTTTCTATCTTTAAGAACGCTGGTATTACAACCATTATGATTACTGGTGACCATAAGACAACCGCTTTAGCAATCGCTAAAGAATTAGGTATCGCCGATGAAAATGGTGAAGCCTTAAGTGGGGATGAAATCGATGCCTTAACACCAGAAGAATTACAAGAAAAAGTGAAGACTGTGCACGTGTTTGCTCGTGTTTCACCTGAAAATAAAGTGCAAATCGTTACTGCTATTAGAGCAAATGGCAATATCGCTGCCATGACTGGTGATGGTGTTAACGACGCACCAAGCTTAAAACAAGCCGATATTGGTATCGCTATGGGTATTACTGGTACTGACGTTGCTAAAGGTGCAGCGGATATGGTCTTAACTGATGATAACTTTGCTTCCATTGAAAAAGCGGTGGAAGAAGGTCGTGGTATTTATACCAACATCAAGAAAACAGTCTTATTCTTATTATCCACAAATATTGCGGAAGTCTTAGCGATGTTCGCGGTTGTTATTATGTCCCTCTTCTTGGTGGCTAATAACTTACCAACCCCATTACTTGCTATCCATATTCTTTGGGTTAACTTAATTACCGACTCCTTACCAGCGGTTGCTTTAGGCGCTGATGAAAAGGAAAGTGGCATCATGGA
>CAMZGG010000091.1 GCA_947306345.1 uncultured Caryophanales bacterium | reverse complement strand
AACCGAAACATATAGTGACTTCATCGATGGCGGCGAAGGCTATGCTGAAGCGGCTTTAGTCACACAAAACGATATCGCTGGTCGTTACTATAACTCCGCTGTTTTCCCAGGCAGTGCGACATTAAGAAAAGAAGTCGGTTCCTTAGTGACCAACGTCTTAAACGGTAAATCCGCTCTTGATGATGCTTTCGCTACCGCCATTAACAACGCGAAGAAAGATATCAAATAGTTAAAAGGAGGGCGCTATGAAGAAGTTCAAACAAATTACATTAGCAATTGCTACCTTCTTATCAGTGGCCTTATTAGCAGGCTGTAACATTGGTGGTCCTAAAACACCATCTCAAGGTGATGAAAACTGGGTTGACTATACTGCATCCACAGCAGTCCGCTTATCTTTAGACTATAAAGATAGAGACTTCTATAAGGATGGAATTGGCCAAGTTAAGCTTTATCAGTGCATCGATGGTGATACCGCGCACTTCACACCATTAGTGACCACAACTAGCCGTTTAAACATTAAATCCCGTTATTATGGTATCGATACTCCAGAATCAACTGGTCGTATTCAACCATGGGGTGGTCCTGCTAGTAAATTCAACGCTGCTAAGTTAAAGCTTGCTAATGAAAACGGTACAATCGTTGTCTCTACAGCGCAAGAAAACTATGGTAGTCCACAATACGACTCCACAGGTGAAAGATTCGTTTCCTTAATTTGGATTCATGAATCAAAGAAAGATGCGCCATTTAACGAATTATATTTGTTAAACCTTGCCATCGTTCAAGAAGGCTATTCTTGGGTTAAAAACGTCCAAGATATGCCATCTTACGCTGACACATTCTATGCCGCTGAAACACAAGCAAAGAACTACAAACTTCGCTTATTCTCTGGCGTTCCTGAAGACGACTTCCCAACTGGTGACTATGTCAATACCAGCTTATTAGACTTAAAAGTCGCAACAGAAAACTACATCAAGGATAAAAACTATCAATCACCATTAGATGGCACAAAAGTTAGAATTCGTGGTACAGTTGCTGGTTATTCAAACGGCACAATGTACTTACAAAGCTACTTTGAAGAAAGCGATAGTGAAGAAATCCGTGTTGAAGGCAAAGGCAGTAAAGGTGGCGAATACTCTTCCATGATCGTCTTCTGCGGTATGTCTTCTGTTCCAAGCAAATATCGTAAGATTAACACATTCATCCAATTATGTGTCTTTGCTAAATATAGTGAAAACTTCGGTTTCCAATTAACCGGTGCTGAAGGTCACTTCCCAATCGTTGAATCCGAAGCCACTGATGAAGACTGCAAGATCCTCATCAAAGCGGAAGAAAACGTTGGTGAACAAAGCTTACATATGATTGAATATAAAGCCGCTGAGTTAAGCGAAATCGCCAAGAATGGTAGTTTCGAATGCTTAAACTGCGCCATTAAGGTCACTGATCCTGTCGAATGTAATTATTTCCGTATCAATACTGCTGGTACAGAAATCACATTAGGCTTCAAAGATTGTGATTTTGATGCTTACATCACATTCTCTTATGCTGGTGATCCAAGTAAGAAATTTGAATATTGGAATACCGAAGAACAATTCGTCGGTAAGAAATTCTTATTAAGTGGTATCTACACATACCATACCTATAACGATAAAACCTCTTATCAAATCATCTTCAATGATGCGAGTGGTTTAGAATGGGTCCAAGAATAGTGTATTTAGGAGGCAATTAATCATGTTTTGTTATCACTGCGGTTACAAACTCAATGAAGAAAAAATCGAAGCCCAAGAATCTACCTACAAGAGAATTGAAGGCATGGACATCGATACAGAGATTAACTACGTCTGTCCAAGATGTGGTCATCTTATGCATGAAAACGCCTCACCAGAAGACATTAAGTCTTTAGCAAGAGCGTGCCACGCTGAACTTCAACGTGGTCGTAATGACCTCGCTAGAGGTATGTCTAACATCTCTATTGGTGTTATTCTTCTAGTGACTTCTATCGTCTTCTTATTATTATCGAGAAAGGCGGATAATCAATTCCAGATTACCCCAACTTCTCCCGAGTTCATGGTTTTCTGTGCACTCGCTGTTATTTCGGTTATACTTTTAGTGTTCGGAGTGGTCTTTACCGTTTTCGGAGTGAGACGTAAAGTCACCTACACGCACCTACTAAAGGATATAAATAATGAAACCTTTGTGCAATAGCACAGTTCCCATTTTTGTGAAAGGAGAGATTTAACATGAAAAAAGGAACAAAACTTGTTGCTTTATTGTTAGCCCTCGGCTTAATGGTTCCTGCTTGTACACCAAGCAACAACCCAACAAATACTTCTGGTAATCAATCATCAGAACCTGCCGTTAACTACACAGTTACAATCAGCAACAAAGAAGAACTTCAAGCTGAATGGTTTGTTGGTGATCCGTCAAGAAAAGTCAGCATTGAGGTTGAACCAAAAGCCAACGTTAATCAATTAGTTAACGAAGGCAAAATCACAATTACATCAAGTGATGAAGCAAAAATGACAATCAGTGGTCAAATGGCTACACCTGTTGCCGCTGGCGAAGTCACAATCACAATTAAATGTGGCGAATCACAAGATACCGTTGTCGTGAATTTAAAAGCACAACAAACAGTTCAAGAAAAGTTTGGCGTTGCTCACGCAGGTACTGAAGCAGACCCATTTGACAATGAAGATGCTTGTAAAGTCGCTAAGAGCGATAAATACAACAATGAGGACTTCTACGTCAAAGGTAAAGTTTCTTCCTTCTACTATGCTCCAGGCACCAGAACTTCTGGTGAAGTAGCTTTCTACTTAACACCTGCAGAAGGCAAAACAGAAAAATTTGAAGTTTTCAAATGTTTCAAAGACAAAGAACAAAAACAACCATTAACTGATGATGATATCTGGGTTGGTGGCGAAGTCACAGCTCATGGTCCATTCACCGTTTACAACAACACACAAGCCGAAACAAGTTCTGCTATTTTCGTTAGTTGTACAGGCGAAAAACCAAAGCCAAGACAAACAATAGAAAAGACATTTGCTGAAGTCTTAGCTGTTGGTAATGCTTTACAAGATAGTGACAGCACATGGGATTACTATAAATTCCAAGGTTATGTCACAGTTAAGGAAGGCAATAACTTCTACTTAACCGCTACAAAGGGTGAAGCCTTAGTTCCAGGCAAATCTGATAAAGACCACGGCGAAAGAGATATCAAAGGTACTAACGCCATTGAATTATATGGTGCTGGTAAAGTTG
>CAMZGG010000090.1 GCA_947306345.1 uncultured Caryophanales bacterium | reverse complement strand
AATTCAAAAGTCTTCGCTTAAAGCGGAGGCTTTTTTGTTTTACAATATCCCTATGCAATATCATCAAATTCACTTTCAAGAAATTGATTCTACGAACACATACTTAAAGAATGCCTATAAACTCTTAGGTAACTTTACTTTTGTGTCCACTGATTATCAAAGTCATGGAAAAGGTAGAAATGATAGAACTTGGAGTAGTGAGCCTGGTGAAAACCTAATGTTCTCATTTTTAATTAAAGACGAGAACTTATTAAAACAATCACAAATTATTTCACTTTTAAGCGCAGTAGAGGTCGCTAAAGTGTTAGAGACATATAAAATCAAGCACGTGAGCATAAAATGGCCTAATGACGTCTTAATTAACGATAAGAAGGTATGTGGCATTCTCGCTGAAGGTCAACTACCTGATTATATGGTCGTCGGTATTGGTCTTAACGTTAATCAAAAGACATTTCCAGAAGGATTAAGAAGACCAGCGACATCATTATGCTTAGAACATAAAAAAGAAATTAACATTGAAGATCTTAAAGAAAAGCTATTCCCACAGTTAGTGAACTCCCTAACTAACTTAGATTTAGATAAGTCGTTAGAGTACTTTAGAAAACATGACTATTTATTAAATAAAAGAGTTAAGGCGATTGTTAATAATCAAACATTTATTGGCGAAGTAGTGGGAATTGATGATTCGTTCTGTTTACAAGTCGTCACTCATGGTATGCTTTTACACATTGATAGTGGAGAAATCGAAATCTTATGAAATTTCTAGGTAAAGACATCAAAGCGGTTATCTTCGATATGGATGGAACAATGATTAATTCCACTGGTCTTTGGCATGAAATCGATAAGAAATTCTTCGCTAAAAGAGGCATGGAGCTTCCTAAAGACTACGCGCAAAATATCGTTCACCTTGGTTTAAAAGAAGCCGCAAGATTCACTAAGAGAACATATGGTATCAAAGAAAGCGAACAAGAAATTATGGATGAATGGCATCAGATGTCCATTGATATGTATCAATATGATGTTGAATTAAAGCCAGGCGTTAGAGAAGTCCTAGATTTAATTAAATCTAAGGGTATTACGATGTCTATTGCTACAGCGAATGACGATTCCTTATATATGCCATGTATTAATAGACTTGGCTTAGGCAAATATTTTGATTTCATCGCGGACGTTAATAACGTTAAAGAAGGCAAACACAGTGTTCGTATTTATTCCTATTTATGTGAAAAGATGGGCTCTTTACCAGAAAACACCTTAGTGTTTGAGGATATGCCTACCTGTATTAAGACCTGTCATGATAATGGCTTTATCACAGTGGCGGTTTATGATAATGCCTCTAAAGATTTTGATAATCAAAAAAGGTCTAATTCAGACCTCTTTATCAATGATATGAATGAACTACTCCCTTTTTTAAAGTAGATCAACGTTATATTTCTTAAATTCTTTAATATCGTCTTCAGGCCAATAGGAGGATTGCACTTCTCCGATGTGGACCTTTTTTAATAAGTACATACAAAGTCTGGATTGACCAATACCTCCACCGATGGAAAGAGGTAATTGCTCTGTGATAACCATTTGGTGATACGCTAGAGCGAACTTACCCATTTCACCTTTAGCTTTTAATTGTTTCACGAGTGAATCTTTATTAACTCTGATACCCATGCTAGATAATTCAAAAGCGATTTGAAGTGGCTCATACCAAAGTAAGATGTCACCATTCAATTTCCAGTCATCATAGTCCGCAGCGCGGCTATCATGTGGCTTACCATCTTTTAAGTTGGCACCAATTTGCATTAAGAAGACTGCGCCATATTGTTTACAGATAGCGTTTTCTCTTTCTTTTCTGTTAAGGTTTGGATACTTAGCTTCTAAATCTTTAGTGGTGATAAATGTAACATCCTTTGGTAATTCATTTTGTAACTGTGGATATTGTTTAACTAAAGCTTTATAAGTTTTATTGAAGGCCTTATAGATCTTTTTAACGGTTCTCTTAAGAGTGGACATGTTTCTTTCTTTAGCATCTAATCTTCTTTCCCAGTCCCATTGGTCAACATATAAAGAATGGAGATTATCTAATTCTTCAAATCTTCTAATAGCGTTCATATCAGTGTATAAGCCGTCGATATTGTATTTCTTTAAAGCATATCTTTTCCATTTCGCTAAGGATTGAACGATTTCAAGTTCACGGTTATTTTCATTCACTTCAAAAGAGACAGGTTTTTCATAACCACTTAAGTTATCGTTTAAGCCAGTGCCAGGTTCCACGAATAGTGGAGCGCTAACTCTCATTAATTCAAGCTCTTTGGCGAGTTCTTTTTCAAAAGTATCTTTGATAAGTTTGATGGCCTTTTGGGTTTCGACCAAATTTAAAACGCTTTGATAGTTTTTTGGATAGATGTTGTTTTTCATGCTAGATAATTTCTTTCTTATTTTTGTTCTTATATGTTGTAAATCTGATTTCTAAATCTCCGTCCATGACTGGGGTGCCTTCATTGATACATTCGAAATCTGGATTTTCATCCAAATTCACAAAGAATACTTCCGCACCTCCATCCGCGTTGACTTTGGTTAAATACACTTCGTCAACATATGGAAGAGTTTGTCTATATATAGAAGCGCCACCAATAACGAATACCGTGTCGCTTGTTTCCGCTTTTTTCATCGCTCTTAAGAAGTCTTCAAAGCTATGGACGTTAATAACGCCTTCATAGTTATGAGTAGGATCTTGAGATAAGACAATATTTGTTCTGTTCTTTAATGGTTTACTACCTGGGAAAGATAATAAAGTATTCTCACCCATACAGACAGTATGACCTTGAGTAGTTTCTCTAAAGAATTTCATGTCTAAAGGAAGAGAGAAGAGTAATCCGTTTCTCTTACCGATGCCGTATTTTTTATCGCAGTTAAGAATACTAATAATCATATTAAATAGCCACCGGAATCTTCTTATCTAAAGGTTCATATTCATAATCTTCTAATTCAAAGTCTTCGAGTTTGAAATCATAGAAGTTTTTAACGTTAGGATTCATTTTTAATTTAGGTGCTTTATGTTGAGGTTTAGCAATGACTTCTTTGACCAAGTCAATGTGTCTATCGTAGATGTGCGCGTCAGCGATAACGTGGACAAGTTCACCCGCTTTTAAGCCAGAGACTTGGGCAAACATCATTAATAATAATGAGTACTGAAGAACGTTCCAGTTATTCGCAGTTAACATATCGTTACTTCTTTGATTTAAGATGCCGTTTAAGGTATCGCCACTGACATTGAATGTCATGGAATAAGCACATGGATATAAACCCATTT
>CAMZGG010000089.1 GCA_947306345.1 uncultured Caryophanales bacterium | reverse complement strand
TTAATTCGCTTTCAATTATACAACAAAAAGAAAAATAAAAAGAGAGATGAAATTCATCCCCCTTTTTAAGTTTTAATAATATTTATCTTCTACGGCCTGTAATCAAAGCGACATAGTAGATGACTCTAATAAGAATCGCGATGAAGTCACTATATAAAATATAGGCACAGTAGTAAGTAAGGTTGTTATTATTGCCCGCACCAGCTTCCGCAATCTTTTTAATGCGGTGAACATCATAGAGAGTCACAAGCATTAAGAAGGCGAAGATTAATAAGGAAACAATCCAAGAGAGTTGGACATTAGTTTTACTAACGCCACCAAACGTAATCATCAACCAGTTAATCAAAGAGAGCCCAAGAGCGCCGATAATTAGACCAAGCAAGATAAAGCCTATTCCAGTGAGTCTTCCTTTGCTGATATAGCCTAAAAGGGCCATAGTACCAAA
Source organism: uncultured Caryophanales bacterium (assembly GCA_947306345.1). GTDB lineage: Bacteria > Bacillota_I > Bacilli_A > RFN20 > CAG-826 > RUG14515. The sequence continues at coordinate 2,876 of CAMZGG010000089.1, read as the reverse complement.
TATCAAGGAAGTAATACCGAATGATTCGACTAATATCACCCAATCAAAGATAAAGGTGAATGTTGATAACATGATGCCCATTAAAACGACATAAATCATTAATGGTACAAGAATGTTATGTCTCCTTCTAATGAAGGTGATTGGTAAGACAAACGACATGACGAGCAAGGCAATGACGGAAACAATTAGAGTTCCAACTAAGGCATAAACTATATTAGTCGCAAGTTCTTCATTTCCCGCCTTAATGGCTTGGTCCAAGAAAAATTGTGAACCAAAGCCAAGGCCTGCTGCCACCACTGTGGTGATAAGCAAGCAAAGGAACATCATGCCAAAGACTTTTGTTAAGAAGGCACCTTTGGATTGTTTGTCCGAAAAATCGTAGACGACTTGTGTATCGCTTTGTTTAAAAGTTGACATATTTTATCTTATAAAATGTTGTTTAATAAGGCTTCGTAGGAATCAATCTTTAAGGAAGCACCACCGACTAAACCACCATCGACATCTGGGCAAGAAAGGTATGCTTTGATGTTTTCTGGTTTGACGGAACCACCATATAAGACTCTGATTTCGTCAGCAACATCACCGAACATTTCTCTTAAAACATCACGGATGAATTTGCAAACGTCTTCAGCGATTTCTGTAGAAGCGTTTTTACCTGTACCAATGGACCAAACTGGTTCATAAGCAACGACTAAGTTCTTAACGTCTTCAGCGGTTAATTCTTTTAAACCGACACGGACTTGTTCACCAACAACGGCTTTTGTTTGGTTAGCTTCGAATTGTTCTAAAGTTTCACCAACACAGTAAACTGGGACCATATTGTTAGCGATTAAGGCTTTGATTTTAGCATTGCACTTTTCGTTTGTTTCATTGTCGTAGGTTCTTCTTTCACTATGACCAATTAAAACCCAGTCGATGCCGAATTCTTTGAGCATAGGAATAGAGACTTCGCCAGTGAAAGCACCGTGGTCATTGAAGTGGACGTTTTGGGCAGCCACAATCATCGTTTTAGCGGCGTTTTCTTTCACTGTAGCGAGTGATAAGTATGTAGGAGCAACACCTAAGTCGATGTTGTTAGCTTCAGCCTTTTTGGCTAAATCACGGGAAGCAACGGCAAACTCTTTAGCTTCGCTAGCGAGTTTGTTCATCTTCCAGTTACCTAATAATAATTTTCTTCTCATAATTATCTAACCACGTCGATGCCTGGTAAGTGGCCATCGTTTTCAATCATTTCTAAGGAAGCACCGCCACCTGTAGAAACGTGTGAGAATTTGTCTTTATAACCGAATTGCTTGACAGCGGCGGCGGAGTCACCACCACCACAGACTGTGAAGGCAGCGCTATTTTTAGCAATAGCTTCACAAACGGCTAATGTGCCTTTTTGGAATTCTTCTTGTTCGAAGACACCACTTGGGCCGTTCCAGAAGATCATTCTGGCTTTAGCGATTTCAGCGGCAAAGAGTTCTCTGGTCTTTGGACCGATATCTAAACCTTGGAAACCATCTGGGATTTCACCCTTTTCAACAGTTTCAATGGTTGTTCTTTCGGCTGGATCAAAGGCATCACCGACGACAGAGTCGACTGGTAAGACGATTTTGCCATTCGCTTTAACATAGCAGTTCTTAGCGTATTCTAATTGATCTTCTTCAACTGGAGAATTACCAGTCTTGTGGCCTAAAGCTCTTAAGAATGTGAAAGCCATAGCACCACCGATTAAGATCTTGTCGCATTTCTTTAATAAAGATTCGATAACTTTGATTTTATCGGAAACTTTTAAACCACCTAAAATGGCAACATATGGACGGTCTTCATCTTTAACGTCGACACATCTTGTTAAGTTGGCGACTTCTTTTTCAACGAGGTAACCAACAGCAACTGGTTTACCTTCGGCTTTTAAGATTTCTGGAATACCATATGTGGAAGCGTGAGCACGGTGAGCGGAACCGAATGCATCCATGACGAAGGCATCACCTAAGGCGGCCCAAATCTTGGCTAATTCTGGATCGTTCTTTTCTTCACCCTTTTCATAACGGGTATTTTGCATTAATAAGACTTCGCCGTTCTTTAAAGCGTTGACAGCGTTGGTTAATTCTTCACCACGAGTTTCTTTAACGAAGACGACTGGTTGGTTTAATAATTCACCTAAGCGAACTGCCACTGGGGCTAAGTTGCCATCTTTGATTTGTTTGGCGAATTTTTCTGGATCTTCTTGGGCTAATTTGTGTTTGACTTTGCCTAAATGGGACATTAAGACAACTCTTGCACCCTTAGCGAGTAATTCTTTAATGGTTGGTAAGGCAGCGACGATACGATTATCATCACGGATTGCACCATCTTTTAGAGGGACGTTGAAGTCAACACGGACGATGACTCTTTTACCTTCTAAGTTGGTCATTTCTTTAACTGTTAACATAGTTAAGATTCCTTTCTTCATAAATAACGGCACCCATAGTAAATGAGCGCCGTATATTTCTATGGGTTAATTAAACTAAATTAATTAGCACTTTTCCGCAAAGTATTTAATGGTGCGGACCATTTGTGATGTATAGGAGTTTTCATTGTCATACCAAGCGACGACTTGGACTTCAAATAAACCATCACCGAGTTTGCAAACCATTGTTTGGGTGGCATCGAATAAGGAACCAAATCTCATACCGATAACGTCGGAAGAAACGATTTGATCTTCGTTGTAACCATAGGATTGGTTAGCAACACTCTTCATTTTGGCGTTGATAACTTCTGGGGTTAATTCGCCATCATATTTAACAACAGCAGTTAAAATTGTTGTGGAACCAGTTGGGACTGGGACACGTTGTGCGCTACCGATTAATTTGCCATTTAATTCTGGAATGACTAAGCCGATAGCTTTTGCAGCA
>CAMZGG010000088.1 GCA_947306345.1 uncultured Caryophanales bacterium | reverse complement strand
TTAATGTCCAGCCAATACCGAAACATGGCATATTGTAATCAACAACTTTAGTGAAGAATTCTGCTAAGATGGCTTTTTCTTCATCTAACCAATCGTAGGCAAGGATTGTAAGAGTGATCTTAACACCAGAATCTTCGCCATTGATGTAAGCGGAAACATCAACTGTGCCGCCTTCTTCAGAGATAACGGTGAGAGCGAATTGATCGTTACCGATATCTTCGATATTAACATAACCTTCAGCTGATGGAACGAGAGTGATTGTATCGCCTTCGTAATATGAGCCTCGGGTAATTGTGACTGTAACAACTTCACCACCACGTGGTAAGTAGCTATCAGCACTCATTTCAAATGTATCTTCGAGAATTGGATTCGTGCCAATCGTGATTGCAATGTATGGAGATCCACCACTCATGTAGATATAACCATTGAGGTAGGCTTGTCCGCTTGCAACAGCGATTGTAAACGCATAGCGTTCTTTACCAGGTTGTTTATGGACGAGATAGCCAGCACTTAAGAATGCATCGAGAACATCATTGATGGTAATGCGGCTATCTTTTGTGGATGCGATGACAGAACCATCGTATTCAGAAACTGACAAGTGCCATTCACCTAATGGGTGTGGTAAGGCAAAACCATATAATTTGGCATTGATGATTTTGACATCTTCGCTATCCCAAGCGTGTTGCTGGAAGTAGGATAAGATATGAACTGAATCATAATCTTCACCTTCAGCAGCTTCTTCGGTGTAGATACCGACAGCGACAACACCATATTTGTCGTCATAAGAGTAGACATCAATACCTTGAGCGGTTGAACCTTCAAAGGTGAATCTAGAATCTTTGTCAAAGACGGATTCGACTTGATCAACAGTGACATCTGTTGAAGAAACGGCAAAGTAAGTACTACCCATATCTTCCACAGTCCATCTAGCAGGTGTGAATGGAAGAATATTTCCGTTAAGTTTAGTGACTTGTTCAGCTTTTTGTTCAGCTGTCCAATCACCAACGGTAGAGACATTAACAGAAACGGTTGCTTTGGCACCTTCTTCTGGTAACTCAACTGTGAAGGTAATCTTTCCAGAATTTGCGTTGATTAAGTAAGTAAACTTACCAGCATCATAATTAAGGTATGAAGCTGCGCCTGCTGGGCTAACGGTAACTTCTGGGACAGCGTCGCTATAATAGTTGCCTCTAACAACTGTTAAGACGACTTCGCCGTGAACCCATGGGTTAGATTGATCGACTGTAACATAGAATGTATCGCTAACTTCTGGAGTATCAGAAGCACGAGCAGTAATTGTTAAATACTTGGTTGTGCTATCAACATAGATTCTTCCATTAACGTACATCTTTGTATCGCCTTCTTTAGAAGGAGCAGTTTTTGTAAAGACATAACCGCCTTCTTGGTCAAGAAGGACTAAATAACCATTCTTTGTGTATGTGTTTGCTACATCTTGAGGAGTGATGAGATCTTTGGTGAAAGTTGTAACATCAACATCGTTGGTGCATCTGACTTCGCCCCAAAGTCCAGTTGGATGTTGAAGAATTAAATCATACAAATGTGTTTGCATGACTTCTTTATCTTCGGCAGTCCAATCACTTAAGAATGCTCTTTCATAAGATGCATCAACATAAGTGTAGTTGCCTGATTTGTAAATATTAGCGGTAACGGTACCATGTGTAGATGGGTATGTGTAATTTGGATCACCATACTTATCATCACCAGCATAGGTCATACCAGCATTGACATAAACAGCGATAACTTCGGCTGGAGTATAACTTTGAGTGTAGATACGAACAATTCTACCTTCGGTGCTATATTGCATGTTCCAAAGACCAGCAATGTATGGAAGGACGGTGTCATCCAAACATGCTCGCATAATAGCGGATCTTTGTTCATCCCAACCAAATAATGAAACTTCGATTTCATAAGTAAGTTGTTTCTTAACAGCATTTTCGGTGTATGAAACTGTGACAGTTTGTTTACCAACTCTTGATAAATCATAACCAGTGAACTTAGCTTTTTCAGTAACGTTCTTGGAAGTTTTATTAGAATAATGTGCTGTAACGATTGGTGCATTAAAAGACTCGCCTAATTCGTATGAAGATTGAACTTCGCCTAAAGAGATACTTGTTAATACAACAGCTTGTGGTTGAGTTGTACTTCCACTACCAGAGGTTTTAGAAGTTGTTGGAGCTGGTGTAGTTGTTGTAACGGGATTTGCAACAACACAGCTAGACAACGTGACTGCCATTGAACATAAAAATACGGATAAAAGTTTGAACTTTTTCATAATCGTTCTCTCCTTTTCTTGCCCTTTAATTTTTACACATATATGTGTGAGACGCAAACAAATTATCGCCTGCACAGTCAAAAGCACGCACACCTATCGTTTACGATAGCGCACACAAAAATAAGCGAAGAAAAAACCCACAATCAAGTGGGTTTAATTTGATGTGTTTAACTATTGGTTGGGACGTAAACAACGACTTGGCCAACTAGCTTACTGTTGTAGCAATAGCCAATGATATCGACTTCGACTTCACTCTTAGGTGTATCGTAAGCTTCTTCATAAACTGTATCGCCTGATTCATCTTCCCAATAGTCTTCTTCACTTGTCCAGAAGTGTGAATACACTTTAGTCAAATAAGTTGGCATATAAGAAACAATTAAATTAACAATTGGTTTAAGGACTGATTCTGCTGATTGAGGATCTGTACCAGAACCAACATTTACGCCACCTTCCCATCTACTTTTAGTAGAGTTGTACTCTAAGAGATCATTTCCACCAAGGGCTGATGAGAACGCAGCACCATCGAGTGTGTATGATGTTTCGCCGCCTCCTGATGAAGATGAAGAACTGCTGCTAGATGAGCTAGAGCCACCAGATGAACTACCTCCGCTAGAGGAAGATTTTCCACCGGATGAGCTACTCTTGGATGAGCTAGAATCACCGGAAGTTACTTGAGTTGTGTCACTACTAGATGACTTTTTAGATTTCTTTTTGCTAGATGAGCTTCCGCCTAAGAAATTACAACTCGCAAGTGTAATCGCACTAGCGAAGAGAACAATTGGTAATAATTTGAATTTTTTCATAATCGTTCGCTTCCTTTCTTTTGCGGACTATTTTACATATATACATACACATTGCAACTAATTTTCTCAAAATTTCAAAAAAATCGCATAAAGTAAAAGGATCCCAACTAGTGGAATCCTCTATATAATTTTGGCCTGAATTAATATAAACCTTCTTTGTATTCGCCTTTTCTAACAAGGTCTTTAAGAGCCTTCACGACCGCTGGTTTATCTTCGCGATATGTGACG
>CAMZGG010000087.1 GCA_947306345.1 uncultured Caryophanales bacterium | reverse complement strand
TGTTCGGCGATTTTAATCGCAAGTTCACTACTCTCTTTATCCCAGCCAATAACCACCATTTTTTCAATACCTGTTTGTAAGGCACGAGAAATAACGTTATCCAAATCTTGGTATAACTGTTGGTCATTTAAGTGGCAATGTGTATCGATTAATTTCATTATTTACCCACACAGAAACGCGAGAAGATCTCTTTAGCGAGATCCATTTGATTAGCCTCGCCTAAGATTTCTAATATCGCAGTATAAGCTTCTAATAAAGAAACGGAAACTAAGTCGATTGTTAAATCATTTTCAGCGTCTTGTTTGGCTTTTAAAATAGCTTCTTTAGCTTTTCTTAATAAACCAATTTGACGAGTATTATTTAAAGCCGGTTTAGAGAAACTGATTTCATCTAGACCGATCACTTCTTTAATCTTCTTAATTAGAGGCTCTATATTGTTGTTTAAAGCGGAAATTGATAGTCTATCGCCTTGTGAAGCAAGGTCAGATTTGTTGTAAACAACAATTGGGTGTAATTCTTTTGTGTATTCTAAAATTTGTTTATCTTCGTCATCTAATTCGTTTGAACCATCTAAAACCACGATAACAACATCTGCATCGTTAATGGTTTTCTTAGATTTTTCAATACCAATAGATTCAATTCTATCGTTTGATTCATGGATACCCGCGGTGTCATATAAATGGAGAACGACACCATCAATATTGACGTGTCCTTCAATAACATCGCGTGTTGTACCAGCGACTTCAGTAACGATCGCTCTATCTTCACCTAAGAACGCATTTAATAAGGAAGATTTACCGACATTTGGCTTACCAACAATAGCGACTTTTACGCCTTCGTTGATGATTTGAGCCTTCTGTCCGTCTTCAATTAAAGAATCTATCTTTTCGATTAATTCGTTCGACACGGCTACTACTTTGTCCTTATTTGCGACCTCAATATCCTCATATTCTGGATAGTCAATATTCACTTCAATTAAGGAGAGGATATCAGCGAGTCTAGTTTTGATTGGTTTGAGTAATTCACTAGTCTTTCCATCTAAGGATAAGAGGTTCAATTTCTTCGCCTCTTTTGTGGTGGCATTAATGACATCGTTAATCGCTTCCGCTTGAACAAGGTCGATTTTATTATGCATAAAAGCACGGGAAGAGAATTCGCCATTCGTGGCCATTCTCGCCCCATTCTCCATGCATATTTCAACGATTTGTTTAGAGATAAGAGGAGAGCCATGACAAATAATCTCTACGGAGTCTTCACCAGTAAATGATTTAGGTCCTTTATAAACAAGGAGCACTACATCATCCACTTTTTCACCTTTATCAAGGATAGAAGCGTAAAGAATTGTACGTTCTTTAATATTTCTTAAATCTTTACTGCAGCATTTGCTGACCACATCTAAAACATCATCACCAGATAATCTGACGATGCTTAAAGCGGATTTAATAGGCGCGGTCGCTAAAGCTACAATTGTTTCAAACATAATATTTAGTGAGTCAAAAAACACCCAAAAGGGTGTATTTTTTAATTATTCAACGTAGATAATTTGAACTTGTCTTTGTGCGCCTTCACCAATGGATTCAGTGCGAACGTTTGCCATGTTATTTAAGGCATTGTGAATCGCTCTTCTTTCATCCGCTGGCATTGGATCAAATGTGTAAGTTGTCTTTGTTCTTTGCACATCGTGGCCCAATCTTCTAGCCATACGCACTAAACGTGAGTACTTATTATCTTTATAACCGTTGATGTCCAATAAGATTCTGAATCTCTTATGGAAATGATTGCTGACAGCTAACTTAACTAGTTCGTTAAGAGCTTGTAATGTTTTACCATTTCTACCAATTAAGATTGGATTGTGTGTGGAATCAATGGTAATTCTGATGACTTGGTCATCTAACTTAGTGTTGACTGTGCTTTCGATTTCTAAGGCATCAACAACGCCTAAGATATAATCTTCAGCAAATCTAATGACATCGGCTAAGTCATAGACTTCGACGATAATCTTTTTCGCAAATAAACCTTTTTTCTTATCAGAAACGATATAAATGAGTTCATCAACTTCAATACCAGTTTCTGTAGAAGCAGCTTGTAAAGCTTCTTCAACGGTTTTTCCTGTATATTGTTTCATACAATATTATCTTCCTTTCTTGTTGGCTCTGGCGGCTGTAATTCTGTCGATAATTAATGTTTGGCAAATTGAGAATAAGGCACCAACGAACCAGTAAACACCCATAGCACTTGGTAATGTGAAGCCCATGAAGATAATCATGGCCATCATGATATAGGTGAACATTTTCATGTTATTTTGTTGTTGAGTTTGAGCTGGGTTTTTACCTAAGCTAGCAACTTTTTTACGTTTAGACTTTTGTAACCATTGTGGGAGTAGCATAGAGATGACTTGTGCTGCCGCCATCAAGAGGAATAAGACTAAAGCTGTAGGAGCACTACCATTGCTCCAGTTAGCCACGTTAAATAAAACGTTATTGATGGAATCAGAAAGATGTAAATTGAACAAGGCGTCAGAAGACAAACTGGCGCAGCCTTGTAAAGCACCCCAAACACAGATAAACACTGGGAATTGAACAACCATTGTTACAAGAGTGGCAAGAGGATTAATCTTGTGTTTCTTGTACAACTTCTGCATTTCTGCACCCATTTGTTGTTTTTCATAGTTGTTTGTATTAGCGTTTGGATACTTATTTTGAATCTTGGTAATTTCAGGTTGCAATTGTTGCATCTTAGCATTACCTGCTGTTTGTTTGATTGTAACAATCAACATTAATGATCTAACGATGAATGTGATGAGGAAAATGGCGAGTAGCTGCGCTACACCACCAGCAACACCACCGTTTTTGAATGAGCTAACGAATGTTTCTGTTAACCAGGCGATTGGGTAGACTAATAAACCTTCAAAGAAGGTGAATTTGCCATTAACCATCCAGGCACCAGCCCATGATTTTTCTTCAATTTGAACAGGGACTTTATCAGATTCACGATATTTAGCACCATTGGCATAGCCATAATAACCATAATCCTTTGTGTCAATAGCGATACATGAACGATATGAGGAAATAATGCTGTTCATGCCGTTCTTATACAAAGTTAAGAAGTCATTGGTTGGTAAATCATCTAATGTAATGCCGTTTGCAGGATTAGCAGTCATTTCTCTGAGGTCTTGATTCATCTTGGTCCAGTTGTCCCAAAGTTTTTCGCCAGAGAATTTTTGATAACCATATTGATCTAAAGCAGTAACAACATCTTCAAGTTTTAACTCTGCAATATTGTCTTTGTAGTTTTGGCCTTTAGATTCTATTAAAGCGACATTCAAAACATATTGGTCTACTTTTTCATAGTAAGCCCAACTTGGTG
>CAMZGG010000086.1 GCA_947306345.1 uncultured Caryophanales bacterium | reverse complement strand
GAGCATTCCACGCTTTTACATAGACATTGTCACCAAATTTAAATTTTCTTTTCATCATTAATTACTTCCTGGAACTGGGTTTGGACTTTCTGGGTGGACAACTGGTTTTGTGCTACCAGTTGGATAATAAAACATTTGCCCAAAAAAACTGTGCGTCCAATGAAGTTTTTTGTTGGTATCGGAAGAGATTCTCACAATTGTATTTCCCACTTTATCGCAATTATGGAAATGTTTCAATAATATTAAGCCTGGATCTGTCGGAGAATCGATTTCTGGCTTAGATGTGGTAACGCCACTTCCAGCATTAATAATCAACCTTCTAGCAGTATTTTGATACCAAGTATAAGAACTAAAGCCATTTCTATGTGTTCCATACATTACACAGAATTCTTCACTGACAGGTTCATCCATGGCTACTAAAAAGCTTTCTTCTTTTATGTATTCCATAAGATAAACATCATTAGTCCATCTAGCTTCTCTAACCAACTCTGAAATTGTTGCCACATCTCTTGTTTTTACTTCATTGAAAGTGAATGTTCTACCTCCAATGGTTTCAGTACGAGCAGCTGTAGATTCATGAACAAGTGTTTGTGTTTCAGTAAAGTAATCGTTAAAGACACTCGCGTTGTTTGGGAAAGTATTATTTGTCCATTCTTTTAATGCTGGGAAATTTTCACAAATTTCATCCCAGTGGGAGATGATAATAACCGCAATTATAATAAGAGCTGCGACAATTAGACCAATAGCAACATAAGGGAACCATGCGCTTCCTATCGCGGCTTTTAGTAACGCAATGGCAGCAGCGAATGCAGCAATAATTTCTTGTGAAAAGTTTGAAATTATATCGTTTAAGGATTGAAGCGCTGATGTATCTAGTGCCATTCTTGGTCTTAAATGGTGCGCAATATTATAAAGTCCAGGATTTAAATTTTCATATTTAACATCCGCTAAAGAAACAAATTTATCTACTGCATAGCTATCTTGAATAAGAGCATGGTATTCTTGATATTGAGTCATATCAAATCTTGCTTCCATATCAGCCTTCACGTCATAAGCAACGTCACCAATAGCTGGTATGACGTAATCTGGATCAAAATCTGATAAATTAATTAATTCTTTGTCTTCTACATTTAGACCAGTGATGTCTAGGTAATTGTGAAATTCGTCTTTGAATTGTTCAAAGGCTTCCGCAAGAATTTCATTATCGATTTCTCCTTCTTCGCCCTCGTCTTCATAAGACATTGCTTTTTTTGATAAGCGGTTAGAATCATTTGACAAAATAAAATCATCATTATTTTCATTTTGCAAAAGAAGGCCACTAGCATCGACACTATTCTTTAGTGACTCAAGTGTTTTACCAATTGAAACGCCCCTTGCAAATGAAACTATCATGAACGCAGAGCAAGCACAGGTAATAATCATTCCGATTTTTTTCATATTTTTTCCTTTCTTTAAAAAGCACTCAAGGTGCACAAAAAAGAATAGTATAAAAAACGAAAAAAGCGAGATTATATCAGGTTTTTCGTTACAAAATAGCAATTATGTATGAAATATAACTAAATTCTGAAAATTTATTATGCCACTGTCGACTTTTTTTAACAATAGTTATAAGACATTTTGCACTAGTTCTTTATATTCCCTTACAGTTTTCTTATCTAACTCTTAAAGGAACAATCTTGCTTAAACTATTGCCTAATGCTAGTTTTGCTTCTCTAATATCAATATCATTTTGAAGATTTAGGAAATAGTTTTCACTAAGACCAAATAGCTTACCTAACTTAATAGATGTCTCAGCGGTTATTTTACGTCTATCATGGAGTAAATCTTGAATACGTGATACTGGTACATCTATTTCTTTTGCTAAACGGTAGGCGGAAAGAGAGTATGGAACCATAAACTCTTCTTTTAATATCTCACTAATCTTTGGTGTTTCGATGTGTTTCATAACGCAACCTCAAGGTAATTATATACCTGTGCCGCGTGTATATTCAATTATTTAAGCAAGGTCTTTTGCACTAGTTCTTCATATTCCCTTGCGGTTTTCTCATCCAAGAATTCAGGAACATAAAGGTTTTTAATCATTTGGTTGTTATTAAATGTATGTACGAATGTTAACGCGGCAATATATCTACCAACATCATTTAAATGGAAACCGTCTTTATGGAAATGTTCACCATACTTTTCAATCGCAGCTTCTATAGAATCACCACTTCTAATGATGATATTGATGCCTAAATCTTTAGAGACATAGTCATATGTTTCGCAGATACACTTATACATGGTCTTTCGATCATAGTTATAGTGTTCAAAATTAGTGTTTTCAAAGCCTGTTTGATATGGCCATGTTTTGTGTAAAACAAGTGTTGATTCTTTTTGATATCTTCTTACATATTCAATAAGTTCATTGATATATGGATAGAAAGTATCTTTTAAGCCCGAAAAGACACTGACTTGTTGAAGAGTGATATAATCCCACTTCTTCATTAATAAAGCGTCCTTAAGCGCGATATATCTACCAGTGGATTCACCATTAACAAACCATTCATATGGAGATGAACCATCTTTGATAAAACCAATATGTTGTTCTAAAGAACAGCCACCGACGTATAGAACGCCTAATTCAATTTCAACATCACTACCTAAAGATAGTTCATGTGTGTATCTCGCAGCGTCAACGCTGAAGGAATTACCAATCATCAAAACACTGATCTTTTTCATAATCTATGCATCCATTCTTTAATTACTTTAACAACTTCATATTCATTATCTTCGTCAAGTTGGCCACTACCATGACAGTGTTCACCTTTTAAGATTTTAAGTTCAACATCTAAGTCTTTATTAAATGTTTTAATTGAAGACATTAATAACTTATTTTGTTCAAGTCTATTTGGTAAATCATATTCATAGGTCATTAACAAAAGATGCGAGAAGTTGGTGTCTTTATCCACATAGTATAAAGGTGCGGCTTCATCCACGCGTTGGAGTAATGGATCTAAGCCTCTTTCATATTTAAGAATATTGAAATGTGTTGTGGGTTGACCAGCATCACTAATCCAACCAACAATTTCTCTATTATCAATGCCAACTTCTTTTAAGTATTCTTTGTTTAAACAAAGCATTAAGGTGAGATACGCACCTGCGGATTGTCCACTGACTAAGATACCTTTACATCTACCATATCTAGAGATGTTGTCTCGTACATAGCGAACCGCCATCGCGGCGTCCTTCACACATTCCGGGAATTTCTTTTCAGTAATTAGACTATAGTTCGCCGTAGCGACCGCAAACCCTAACTTAGTTAGATGTCTAACAAAGTCATGTGTGTCGCCTTTATCACCTTCCACTAGTCCACCACCATGAAAATAGACTATCGCAAAGAACTCATCTTGTTCTGGTAAGAATA
>CAMZGG010000085.1 GCA_947306345.1 uncultured Caryophanales bacterium | reverse complement strand
ATGGTATTAAAACAATAGACTTAACTAATAAGAATCCATTAGAGGTCCTTAAGAAGTTCACTAGTAAGGATATTGTTATATTTACCGCTCATGGTCATCCTGATGTCTTTGAAGATATCTTATCCATAAGGGGTGTGACCTATTTTGATGCCACATGTCCTAAAGTTAAGGAATGTTTTAATGCCATACGTAATAGCAAAGAAACAATCTATATTGGTAAACGTAATCATCCAGAAGCTAACGCCGCATTAACACAAAATGATAATGTGTTGTTCTATGATATTAACGAGAAGTTTGACTACTCTAAAGTCAAAACTGATAATCCATTAATCATCAATCAAACAACATTATCGTTTTTAGAATTAGAAGATATCCATCAAGAGATAAAAGATAATATCAAGAATCCTAATATCATTGATGAGATATGTGATGCGACATTGCTTAGACAAAAAGCTATCAACGAACTAGGGGATGATATCGACACAATCATCATCGTTGGTAGTAAGAAATCATCTAACACGATGAAACTATATGAAGTCGCTAAAAAGAAACATCTCAATAAAGCGATATATCTATTAGAAAACATTGAACAATGTAAGAAGTTAGATATTAAATATAAAAACGCTGTTATCGCCAGTGGTACATCCACTCCGTTAAATACAATTAATGAGATAAAGAGTTATCTAGAAGAAAGGAACAAGTAGTTATGGCTAATAATCAAATAAACCATGTTGCGTTAATCATGGATGGCAATGGTAGATGGGCTAAAAAAAGAGGCCTACCAAGAACCGCTGGCCACGAAGAAGGCTGTAAACGTATTATTGAAATCTTTGATGCTGTTAAGGCTAATCATATCTACTGTATGACCTTATATGCTTTTTCTACGGAAAACTGGAATAGACCAAAAAGTGAGATCACTCTTCTATTTAGATATCTAGATAAGTTCTTTAAAGACAACATTGCGGATTTAATGAGGGATGGTGTTAGAGTCCAAGTGATGGGGGACATCACTAGACTCCCTAAACACACTCAAAAAACAGTCTTAGAAGCACTAAATAAAACCAAAGATAATAACAACTATGTTTTTAACATCGCTCTTAATTATGGTAGTAGACAAGAACTAGTGAAAGCCACGAAAGAAATAGCTAAGTTAGTGAAAGAAAATAAGTTAGATATAAATGATATTGATGAACAAACAATAAGCGACCATCTATATACATCTAACTTACCTCCAATTGACTTAATGATTAGAACAAGTGGAGAACAACGCTTAAGTAACTATTTACTATACCAACTCGCTTATTCTGAGTTTATCTTCACTCCAACATATTGGCCAGATTTCACTCAAGATAAGTTCCAAGAATGCTTAAAAGAATACGCTACTAGAGATAGAAGATACGGCAAGATTAAAGAAGAGTAGTATAACAAAACTACGCATTTGTATAGAAAATTGGACCATTTAGGTCCTTTTTTCATGCACACATGCGAATATTTGTTTGCCTAAAAATTCTTATTAGTTATAATAAGCATGTAGGATGCTATATATAAGAACGTTCTGCAACTAATTATGTTCAGCATTAAGGGAGACAACACTAGTTTGCAAATGCGTAAGGTTATAACTAATACCTTGCTTTCTTTTACTGCTTTAAGAAAACTTAGCTAGAATCATGGATATTTATATCCGCCTGTTCTAGTTTTTTTGTACCAAAAGTTGCATATTCTAAATAAAACGTTTTATAATAGCGTGCATACAATAAAGTTATATTACTTTATACTCACCTTCATCATCTATCTTACTAAATCGAAGCCTTAGGCACCTTAATAGGGGATAGAAGTCATCTTATTCTAGGTATATTTATTGGACTATATCTAATGAACGAGCATGCCTAAAAAACGGAGATATTTTAAGTTATGTATTACGTTATTCAAGTCAAAACCGGAAAAGAACAACAAGCCATCGATGATATTTTAAAAAATAAGCCAGACGATGCATCTTTTGACGTTTTTGCTCCTTATCGTAAATCGCTCCGCAAATACAAAGGCGTGATGAAAGAAGTCGTCGAAAGATGCTTCCCTGGCTATATTTTTGTGGAGACTAATGATGTTCAAAGATTATTTAAGCAGCTTTACTTCACTCCAGGCTTCCAAAGACTATTAGGAAGAGAAGCAGAAACAGAAAACTTTGTACCCCTAGATAAAGATGAAAGTCGTATGATTGATATTCTCTACAGTGCTAGTAGTAACCGCATCACAGAGATTAGCAACATCGAAGTAAGAGAAGGTGAAATGATTAGAGTACTTGATGGTCCTTTAGCGGGACTTGAAACTCAGATCAAGAAAGTCGACCTCCACAAAAGGACGGTCACTGTTGAATATATGATGTGTGGACGATTAGTCACATCAAACGTTGGTATCAACATCGTTACCAACATCATTAACAAATAGCATTAATATGCGTATCTCAAACAAACACAAATTCTCATTCTTCCCAATCAGATGGATGCTCATTCCATATGATGTGCTCATCTTTGCAACGATCATCATCTTTGCGTTGGTGTTATACCCACAACATGGAATGGATTGGGTTGCGGTCCTTCACCATTTCCTATTAGGTGTCACCTGTGTCATTCTTTCTAGATTCTTCTGGAGAGTATACGGACAGATTTGGAGATATGGTGGTGTTACATCATATATCCGCATCATGTTTGCAGATACATGTGCGTTAGTTGTTTACTATGTCATCCAAAGATTTGTTTCTGATGCAATGAGAGGCACTCACCTCAACTTCATCATTATTTCACTAATCATTTTCACTAACTCTCTTGTCTCATTAGCGGTACGTATGGTTTACCGTTTAGTGTATAAGAAACTTGATAGAACCACTAAGTTTGGTAGATTTGTCACCAAAATGGTTAATATCTTTGGTAGATGCAACTGGACAGTTGGTGATAAAGGTGACCCAATTCAAAAAATTAGAATCGCTATTGTAGGTGCTGGTGTTGTCGGTACAGCTTTAGCGGAAGAATTAGGCAATAATCCACATAGTGTTTACAAAGCCATGTGCTTTGTGGATAACGATCCAGAAAAACAAGGTAGAGAAATATACGGCTTAGAAGTCATCAATGGCGATGACGCTAATGCTCCTGAAATCTTAAAGGACTTTGGTGTTCAAGAAGTTGTTTTTGCGTTGCCAAGTTCAGTATCACCAGAAACAAGAAAAGAATTATATACCCTCTACAAAGAAGCGGGTTTCAAAGTTAAATCATATGACTATCCTTCAATGCAAAATACTCAGAAAGGCAAGAGAACCCTAAGAGAATTCGATATTGAAGACTTGTTATTTAGAAAAGAGCAAGAAGTAATTACTGACGCCACTATTAACTACTATAGAGAAAAAGTTATCTTAGTTACTGGTGGTGGTGGTTCTATTGGTTCAGAAATGGCGA
>CAMZGG010000084.1 GCA_947306345.1 uncultured Caryophanales bacterium | reverse complement strand
CAAAGAAATCTAACTTTGATATCTATCATATGCACACTTTTAATCCTCAATATGTGATGAGATTAAATAAACGTCATATCAATGTTACCTATGTTCACTGTTTACCTGAAACATTTGATGGTTCTTTAAAAATGCCTAAACCAATCTTCTGGGCATTTAAGAAATATGTAAAACATGCTTACAAGAAAGCGGATGAAGCAGTAGTGGTTAATCCAATCTTTATTGAACCATTAGTGAAACTTGGTTTAAAAAGAGAAAACATTACTTATATCCCTAACTTTGTGGATCATGAAAAGTTCCATGAGTTACCAATCGAAGAAAGAAATGCTTTAAGAGATAAATATAATATCCCTCACGATAAGTTCGTGGTTATGGGATGTGGACAAGTCCAAACAAGAAAAGGTGTTAAGGATTATGTAGAATGCGCGAAGCGTAATCCAGACAAAATCTTCGTTTGGGCGGGTGGTTTCTCCTTCGGCGCGATTACTGATGGTTATAAAGAACTTAAAGCCATCATGGATAATCCTCCAGAAAACGTGAAATTCATTGGTATTATTCCTAGAGTTGAAATGAATGGCATCTTCAATATGTGTGACTTATTATTCATGCCATCATTTGATGAATTATTCCCAATGTCTATTTTAGAGGCCGTTAATTCTAGAAAGCCTGTCTTATTACGTAATCTAGAATTATATGAAGATATCTTATTCGTGGATAAAGATACATATGCGAAAGCTCCTGATGTAGATGGGTTCTGTGAAGAACTTAATAAGTTAGCTACTGATAAGAAGTATTACGAACACTACCAAGAAGGTAGTAAATATATCTCAGATTTCTATAGTAAAGAACACGTTAAAAATCTTTGGAGAGAATACTATCAAAGAATCTATAACAAGTGGGCGCCACTTAAGAAATTAAAAACAAGAAATAAAAAGAAACAAAGTTAGGGAATAAAAACCTAACTTTTTTTGATAATTTGTTTAATGTTATTATGATTTCATGAAGAGAAAATGTTATTTCAAGACATCAAAATCTTCTTTAATTGCACAAGTAATAATCATTACATTTCTTTTGCTTGATATCTTTCTCGCGGTATTTTTCACTTTTGGTGTCCTAACATTTAATTTCAAATTTGATTTTGAAAAACAAGTCGCCACTGTTTTTGTGGTCATTTTCTATATTGGCATCATTCCACTTACATATTTAGAATTAACATTCCTACTTGGGAATATCTACTTAGGTAAAAACAAAATATTCACACGTGGTGACTTCAAACTTGGTATATGTAAGACTCAATATCATTCAGAGATGAAATATGAAGAAATTAAAAGAGTTTCCATTTTAGCGTTACGTCGTAATTCTCGTGGAGGATATAAAAAGTCATTAAAGCCATTACCATATATGCTTTTAGAAAGTAAGAATGGTAGGCAGGTATTATTCTTATTACGCTTTATGTCCGTTAGAACGGTAAATCATTTATTGGATGAATTATCAAATAGATGTAGTGGACCAGTGATCAACGCAAATCAACTAGTAAAAGAATTTAGAAACTATAACAAGATATATAAGTAAAAACCTAGGCTACTAAATCGTTTAAAAGTAATTGTTGAACTTATTAACTGCTTTGTAGGAAAATGAGAAAGCAATGCAGCACTTAGTTTATAAATCAATAACATATGTTCTTTCAGAAGAACAAGGTTTGTCTGGCAAGATAGTTTATGAATTTTTGCAAAGAATACTATGTGAAAAGGACAGCTTATTGTTTTCATGTGAATCCGCAAAAGAAATAAAACACAGCATGGAACTATTAAAACAGCAGTGTAAAGAAACTTATCCATTGCCAAATGAAGCTAAAAAGAATGGATTCGTCGGATCAACTCTTGTAATGAATAAAGAAACAATTGATATACTTTGTGTTCTAGGAGAATACCCTCATTGCATGAACATATCCAAAGTTAATACTGACTCAAATGGGTGTTCATCCAACTATTTGTGGACAATTGAGTATTGCGATGAAGTGATAACACTAACGTTTATGGATAAGTTTTTTAGCGATGAAACTATCTCATTAATCGAAGATGAATTAGTTAAAAAGCAACTCAACTATGAAAGAAAAACAATAAAAACTATAAAGAAAAAGCTAGGTATTACTTAATGATTGTCCCGGCTTTTAATTTAAATGCTTCAGTGGCGTTATCTAAGGAAGCGATAACCGCTACTTTAGAATTATCTTTTAGGAAGTTTAGTACTGCTTGTACTTTTGGATACATGCTACCTTTAGCAAAATGTCCTTCCTCTAGATATCTAGCCAAATCGCCTTTCTTAACGTCTTTTAAGACGACTTCGTTTTCTTGCTTATAATTTAGACAAACGTTGTTTACAGCGGTCAAAATGACTAAATAATCAGCATCTATGAGTTCCGCTAGCTTCGCAGAAGCATAATCTTTATCGATAACCGCGGCAACACCCTCTAATTTGTTATCTTGTTTGATAACAGGAATACCACCTCCACCTGCGCATATGACAACTTGTCCGTTATCTAATAATGTCTTAATACTTTCTTTTTCAATAATATCGATAGGAAGTGGTGAAGGAACAACTCTTCTATAGCCTCTTCCTGCATCTTCTTTCATGATATAGCCTTTTTCTTTATTTATGAGTTCGGCTTGTTCTTTAGTGTAGAAGGATCCGATTGGTTTACTTGGAAATAGGAAAAGTGGATCGTTACGGTCCACTTGTACTTGGGTAATAATAGTTGCGACAGTTTTATTAATGTTATTTAGTTTAAAAGAATTATATAAGGCATTTTGAATGTGATAGCCAATATAGCCTTCGCTCATCGCTCCACATTCTGGGAATGGCATATTTGGTGTTTCTTTAGAAGTTTCAAAAGCTAGATTAATCATACCGACTTGAGGACCATTACCATGGACAATCGCGACCTCGTTATTATCCATAATTAAATCAGTAATAGCCTCAGCGACTTTTATTAATGCTTGTTTTTGCTCTGTTGGATTATTTCCTAGAGCGTTTCCCCCTAAAGAAACTACGTATTTTGCCATATTAATTAATCATCTTTTTCTTCGTCTTTGCATTTGCAGCAATCATCTTCATCTGGTTTACCCATAGCTTTATTAATAGCTCCGACAGTGGAGTGATAAGCTGGAATCGCTAAGAAGACGACCCACATTGGGTGCCATAAGTATGGCATACCTGGAATGACGCTTGGTAAGAATAAGCTTACAAGGAAGAAGGCAAAGCACGCTACAAAGGCCATGTTGAAGTGGTTAGCGTTTCTTTTCACTGCTGCTCTAGCAATGGAACAGATGATTTCTGGAACGAAGAATACGATCCACATAATGTTCCACCAACCGAGAAGCGCACTAACAACAATGTAAGCGACTGTCGCTAATGTGAATAATGTCGCTTCAATCGCGCCAATAACGGCCATCTTGGTATCGAAGTTATGTTTCTTCACTGTACCATCAGCGTTGTAGCAGGTCACACCGTCATCATTAATAGTGACTTTCTTACCATCTTTACCAACGAAGATCACGTGGTCGTCTTTATTGATTTCAACTTTTTCTTCTTGCGCAGGTGCTTCTTCTTTAA
>CAMZGG010000083.1 GCA_947306345.1 uncultured Caryophanales bacterium | reverse complement strand
GTTGATGAATTAAGAAAGCTCAACGCTGAAAAAGCGAAAGCGAAATAATTCAGATTATTAATAAAAAACAAGGCAAGTCATCTAAACTTGCCTTTTATTTAATTATTCTATTACGTAATTCTTCGTGGTGAATTTCTTATCAAAATGTCGATATAAGAAGAAGAATACTATGCCACCTATCACCATTAAAATCGACCAGAACTGTGAAGGAGTAAGGCCAGGAATAAACTGTCCTCTATCATCGTTTCTCACAAATTCAATTAAGAATCTCCAGATGCCATATCCGATTAAATAAACTGTCATATTGTATTTAAATCTAAATTTAAAGTATAAGACAATCATTACAATACTTATTAAGAATAAGAATATGGCCTCAAATAGCTGTGTAGGGATGTGTTTAACATGTTCCCCAGGGAATTGCACTCCAAACCATAAATCGGTTTGTATACCGCCACAACAGCCGGCAAAGAAACAACCTATTCTACCGAAGCCGTGCGCTAGTGTAATGGAGATAGGAACAAATCTTAATAATTCCCACACACCTTTATTCATATCTGACTTAAAGATATTGTTTTCTTTTAATCTCGGATTAATAGCGTGCACATATAAGAAATAGATACCTAAATAAACAATAACGCCCCCTAATAGGCCCCCTAAGAAGGTCATCTTTCCTGTAATCTTAAATCCACCGCTTGGATTAGCGATGAAATCATAGATTGATTGCACTAAGACACCAAACATTAAGCCTAGAGAGATTGCAAATAGACCAATAATTAATATTGTGTCTCTTGCAGTGGTGGAATAACCACTTTTCTTCATCGCGATATATGTAAAAACAAAGCAGGCAATTAGGCCTACGAGAAAACATATTGAATATAAATCGATATCGATACCGAAGATATTAAACAACGGATCAGGATACATATTTATTTCTCTCCATATTTATTAAGGTAACAACAATATGACCAGCGCACAATAGACCAAAGACAATTGTTAAAACCCAGAAGACTGTGTCCCATGGATTACCACTCGCTAAGAAGATAGTGAGCATACCACCGAAATTAAATAATGCGTGTAAGATAACACAATACCAAACGCTACCCATCTTAATTTGTACCACAGCGAACATACAGCCAATTAAGAATGTATAAGACATTTGTAAAAGAATGGATTCAAGTGATTCATCTAAGAATAAGTTAAAAAGGTGGAATGCAGCGAATATCGCTGATGAAATCAAAACAGAGAATAAATATGGAAGTTTAGTTCTTCTAACATATTGGAAAACGATATTTAATAAAACTCCCCTAAAGACAAGCTCTTCCACAAGAGCAATAGAGAAGACATAAACAGCGTATAAAGCAATATAGCCTGTCGCGGTAATAGTGACATTACCAGAAAATACACCAGACCATGGGAAATTAACAAGACAGACCACTAAACATGGAATAATCCACAATAGTTTCTTCTTTGTGGTTTTATTAAGTAATAGATAGCCTCTATCACCCATGATATAGATTAACCAAATGAAAAGCGCGCCAATGGACAATTGATAAATCATCTTGCCGAGCATGGAATTGACAATTGGATCAGTAGTAAGTTCCTTATTTTGTATTTCAAATAATACGAAAGTAGTCACCGCTAGCGCGACCAACGCTATGGTGATGAGATATTTGGAGTATTTGTTCATAATTGCTCCGCTAATTTTTCAGTTGGATCATCACCAGTTGGGTTAACAATGGAATAACCAATATTAACTAAGTGGTCAGCCACTCTTTCTAATTCACTAACTAAAGTGGTGTAGAATGGGGAATTTTCCACGTGACATGTTTTATTTTGGATACGCTCATAGTGAGCAGTACTTAAGGCATTCTTTAAATTATCTGTTTGATCTTCTAAATCATGTAACTTCTTTAAGCTATCACTGCTCTTATCGTGGAAGATAACAAATGTTAAATCAAACATCTGACAAATAACATCAAACATACTATCGAATTCTTTTTTAGCGACATCGGAGAACTTCAAATCGTTACTAACCATCTTTAATGATGATTCATAGAAGTTATAAGCATGGTCACCAATACGCTCAATATCGTTAACAACATGGAAATAACTACCTAATGTCTTTTCATCTTTTAATGAAACATTATGTGTTAAGTTGATTAAGAACTGTGTAATAGCATTGTTGATATAGTCAATCTTATCTTCAGTTTCGATAAGTTCTTTATCTTGTGAATTATCTTGAGTAAGGATACGTTGATAACCAAGTCTTAAGTTGTCATAAGAAAGATGCATCATATTAATGATTTCTCTTTTGACCTGCATCATAGCGACGGTTGGTGTATCTAATAAGTGGTTATCAATATACTTGAGAGATCCTTTCATCTTTTCTTGTTCTTTATCTTTAATCAACTTGATTGATAACTTCTCTAATGGTTTCACTAATGGTAAAGCTGCGAGCATAAAGATAACGTTATAAGCAATATGGAATAACGCCATCGCTAAAGCACGACCTTCTTTCTTTGTGAAATCAAATGCAGCATAGAAGCCAGAAGCGATTTGATTTGTTAATGGCCAACAGATAGCTAAAGCGATTAAGGCGGTTAATATACGAATAATTAAAACAATTAAACCAGTGCGCTTAACATTAACATTACCACCGATTGTTTGAATCAAAAGAGTGATAACGGTACCGATTGTGGCACCTAAAATTAAGTACATGGCTTGTTCAAACTGTAAGACACCAGAACCGGTAATAGCAACGATAATACTGGTGGAAGCGGAACTGGATTGCATTAAGGCAGTAACAACCGCGCCAATTAATAAAAGTAGCAGTGGGAAGTTAACCGTACTAAAGAAGTCACTAACAAGTTTAACTAATTGAGGATTACCTGTTTCTGTATCTAAAACACCACTCATAGTATTTAAACCAAAGAATAAGATACCTAAACCAGTTAAGATTTCACCAATGTTTTTAATCGGTTCTTTTTTAAAGAACATCAAAATAACACCGATGACGGCGATAACAATAAGATATTTAGAAAACTTCACTGTTGATAAAGCAGCGAGTAAACCAGTAATAGTGGTACCAACATAAGCACCTAAGATGGTGTTAACACCTTGGAACACTGTCATTGCGCCAGCGCCGATAAAACCGATAACCATGACGCCGGTTGCTGCACTGCTTTGGACTAAAGTGGTAACGGTAGTACCAATGCCAAAACAAGCAAATCTATTGTTTCTAATTCTCTTTAATAACTTTTTTAAACTTGGTCCTGTTGATTTCTTTAAACCAGAGGACATCATGTTCATGCCAACGATAAATACCGCGGCGCCTACGAATAAAGTAATAATACTAAGTGCTAAATCATTCATACCTTATTATTAAAGAACATTTATCACACTAATTCAAGAATGCCTCTTCCTTAAATCATTTGGCTGATGGAGAGCAAATTGAAAAAAGCTCCAGCATTTCTTAAAAAAACTATAGTTTTTTGTGCCGCTTTTAACGCGATTATGTTATAATGGATTTATCAGGATATATCAATTAATTGATATATAAGTATTTATGCCCAACAAGAAAGTCAAAAGAACATATCGTTATAGAATCTATCCTAAT
>CAMZGG010000082.1 GCA_947306345.1 uncultured Caryophanales bacterium | reverse complement strand
AAGACTAAGAAGCCATAGTATGTGTTATTAGGATTGAGGTCGATTTCGTAGTGTTTCCATTGACCAATTGCTTCTGTCACTGGGAATACTGCTTGACTGACATAGTTGTCTTTTGTCGCGTTTCTTGGTTTTGTTTGATAATACATTGCGACTTTGAATTCTTTTAAGTAACCATCAGCTTTAGCCCAGAAACTTAATTTAGAACCACGGAAGTTGTTTTGTTCGGATGTGCCATCGAATAAGCCCCATTGCATATATCTCATAGCAACTGATTTGGAACTCTTAAGACTGAGATAGTTGTTACCAGAGTGACCGCCATTTGTCATAAGATCGAGTTGATTGCCACTGCCACCCATTAATGTCCATTTGTCACCGCCAAATGTTTCGTATTCGTGACTATTACCGGAATAGTATTCGGAATAGTAAGCGCCACGGCAACCACTTCTGTTGTTGATGTCCATATTGCTTTGATAGTAGGATTGGCCGGCAGATGTGTATTGGTCATAATTATCAACGACTTGAACAGCGTTGAGATCAACACCAGTAACTGCTTCAGCAAATGCACCACTCGCTTCAACGAACTTCATGGATTGACCACCGTTCTTTAATTGTGCTTTATACACTAAGGTGGCACCATTATTGGCGGATGTGAATGTCATGTTCTTATTAGCGTCGATTGTGACGTTACCAGGAATTTGTTGTTGTTCTGGAGCATCGAGAACTGTCGCTGTAGCAGAACCGTTAGCGCCTAATTCGACTTTAACGGTGCAACCATTATTTAATAAGCCTGTATATGTGGTGTATTGACCCATTGTTTCGACTGCATCTTTAGCGACTGGTTCATCTAATGTGACGAAACGGACGTTATCAACGAAAGCGAAGTATGGTAAGCCATTAGCACCATCATTACCTTGGACGAAGAAGCCAACATCAGTTAAGTAATTGGTTAAATCGTCTTCGTGGATACCTGTATAACCGGCAACCGCTTTAATAGATTGACCAGCTTGGTTCCATAATTGCCATTCATCAGCGGCAACTGGAATTGTGTATTCAACATATTCGTTTGTTGTTGGTTTAAATTCATATGTGAATGAAGGTTCTTGTTGTTGACCACCAATTGTAGCTTTACCCCTTAAGATCACCTTAACAGTGTTCATTGATGGGATTTGCATATTGAATTTAATAGCATTTGCGGATTTTGGTAACGCATTTTCTGCTAAGTGTTTGGTGAATCTGAAACCAATACCATTTTCCCAACCATCAAATCTAAGAGCTTTGTTACCTTGAGTGGCTTTACTACCGATAGAAACGGAAGCGGATGTATCGCCCCAAGCATCGTTCTTATAGGCTTCAACCTTCCAGGCATCCGCCATATCGGAATTGCTTTCATAGGATTCAAAGTTATCAACGACTTGTTCAGCGGCGTATTCAGCGAACACGGCGGTGAATGTTGTATCTTGAGTAATTGGTTGTGTTAAATCTTTATCCCAGCCTTTGAATCTGTATTTGACTGCGTTAGCGTCACCGGCTTTAGTTGGTGTATCGCCATCATAAGCAGCGGTTTGACCATTTTCGACTTCGTAAGATTTGACTTCAACACCGTTAACAACGAATTTAACTGTGAACTTTTGATTGTTAACTGTCACTTTGAAGGAATCAGTTTTACCTTGGTATGTAACAGTGACTGTCTTTTCACCAATAGATGTGAAGTCAACGGTACTAACGGTATAGCCTTCAGTAATGGTCTTTTGTGAGTTATCACTATAATTAGCTTTAACGACCATACCGGCTAAGTCTAAGGCTGTATCAGCAGTTGTATACACTAACTTGGTTGGTGGAGTGACAGTAATGGACACTAAGATAGCAGCGACTGTAATTTTGAATGTTGCAGTTTTGCCTTCATAAGTGACGGTAACTGTTTTTTCACCAGTGGTTGAGAAATCAACTGTGCTGACTGTGTAACCTGTAGCGATTGCTTTAGTTGATCCATCGCTATATGTGGCGGTAACGACCATACCTGCTAAGTCTAAAGCTGTATCAGCAGTTGTATACGCAACCTTTGTAGGAGCGGTAACAGAGATGGACACTAATGTTGCCACAACGGAAGATGATGAGGATGAGGATGAACTTGTACTTTCACTACTACTAGATGAGCTAGTGGAAGTTTCAGCTGGTCCTGAGCTTGTATTACTGTTGGATGATGCTGGCGCTGGGTTACAGGCACCCAAAACCATACCCATAGTCATAGCAAGCGTTAGAAAAGCGAGTTTTTTCTTATTCTTCATAAGATTTTCCTTCCTTGCATTATGCAATATGTTTTAAGAGTTTTTCACTCCTTGACACTTGCATTATAATGCACGAAGAAAGACCTATTAAAGCAAAAACTGATAAACTTTAGGATGTTTTTTGTAAACTTTTTAAAATGTTTACTAAATTAAATAAGTTAAATAACTATCAAAATATTAAATAAATAATAAATATCAAAAAGATAATTAAATTAATTAAGGAATAATAAAAAACCACTAGTAAACTTTTTAGATTTTCGTTTATTTAGTGGCCCCACTATAACAATGATTTTATAACACTCTTTAGCTCTTCAGCCATCTCATCGTGATGGGTGACATAAGCGTGGTTACTAATTGCGGTGTTATCCCCTTTAAACTTGTGGATATATAAATTTTTATATAATGGTTTTAAATACTCATATGTTTCTTCATATAAATAGTAAGCATTTTCTTCTTTTAAAGTCCCATAAACCATTAGTATTTTCAGATCTTTATTATTTCTTAATTCATAATCAATAAGCGCTTGATACTGTCTTATAAAATAATTGATTCTTGTATCTCTTAAGTTTTTATCTTCTTGGATATAGGAATTATCATTACAGCCTAATGAAATAATTAAGATATCTTCTTTAAGGACATCTTGATTATCAACATTTGAATTTACTTTGACTTTATCAACAAAATCGATAATACCAATATTCTTAGGATCGGTATAATTGGAGAAAGTTAAACCCCATCCAGAAGCAGAGAATATATCCATTTTCATATCTAATTCATATAAGGCGTGATAAACAAAATCTTGAACAGAATCAGAGGTATGGATAGAGGCAAATTCGTTATGGCCTAAAATACCAAAACCTGCGACTGTTGAGTCTCCATAAACTTTGACTTTTTTATAATAGACATGGTCATAACGATAGAGCTCACCGTTAACAATAATATCCTTAATTGCTAAAGCGTTATCATTAGCCTCGTTAGCCTTAATAATATCGATATAGTGAACACTTTTTTCTTTAAACTTATACTCGTAGACACCACTTTCATTTAAGACTTTTATCTTATTAGAGTAGTCTCTATCAATGATGATATAGAAGTATCCTGGAGAAGGAATATGTTCTAAAAAGATAGTAAAAGCATCTCCATCCATCTTAAAAGATAAAGAGGAACCACCATTATAGAGATAAAGGATGTTATCTTTAAAAAGATATCGTCCGTTGATATGAGTATTAAACAAATCTATCATTAAATTCATTGTATCGTGAACAAAGGAAACCGCAATTGAAATAAACGCTGTTTACTAAAATACATAAAAGTTTACTAAAACATTGGATTATTACAATAATGTATGAAAAACTTTATAAAATTATTCCTATTATCCCCAATAGCGTTTTC
>CAMZGG010000081.1 GCA_947306345.1 uncultured Caryophanales bacterium | reverse complement strand
ACATGCGCAGTCATTGGGAACATATCAACAGGTTGAACATAGTTCACTTCATACATACTAGATAGATATTGGATATCTCTTGCTAATGTTTCTGGATTACATGAAACATAGACTATTTTCTTAATACGTTTGTTCATCACTGTTGATAAAAATGTTTCATCACTACCACTTCTAGGTGGATCCATAATCAAAACATCAATATCACCATCATATTTAGTGATGAATTCACCTGCATCAGCACAGTGGAATTCAATATTATCAATATTATTTCTTTTCGCGTTCTCTATCGCGTTTTTATGCGCACTCTTGTTAATTTCTACAGAGATAACTTGTTTAGCATTTCTCGCGGCGATTAGGCCAATTGTACCAACGCCACTATAGGCATCTAGAACTACTTCTTTCTTATTGAAGTCGATTAAATTAAGCGCGGAGGCATATAGTTTTTCTACTTGAATTGGATTTACTTGGAAGAAACTAGCAGCGCTTATTTCAAAAGATAAACCTAAAATATCATCTTTAATATGACCTGGACCATACAAGACTTTTTCTTGATTACCTAATATCACATTAGTGTGTCTACTATTAACGTTTTCCACGATTGTGGTTATTTCAGGATGTCTATTAACTAGTTCATTAATGAAATTCCTTTGTCCTGGGAAGTTCATTTGAGTGGTCACTAGGACCACCATTAGTTCGTCATAATGATAACTAGTTCTAATAAGGACATATCTTAAGATACCCTTACCACTATCTTCGTTATAGCAAGGGATGTTCATTTCTTCTAATAACAACTTTATATCCCATAAGATAGGAGCGGCTCTTTTATCTTCGATAGCACACTCTTTAACAGGCATAATGATATGAGTGTTTTCTTTATAGAAACCGAACTTCACTTTGCCATTTCTATCTTTATTAAAAGGTACTTGGATTTTATTTCTATAGTTATATGGTTCTTCCATACCTAAGCATGGTAAAACCTCTTGTTTAACATGAGCGATTCTTGTTAAAGCTTCCTTAACTCTTTTAGTTTTATATTTTAACTGTGCTTTATAGTCTAGTTGTTGATATTGGCAACCACCACAAGAGGTACAAATCTTACATCTAGGTTGGATTCTATCTTCAGATAAGTTATAAAGTTTCTTAACTTTACCAAAATAGACGCCCGCACGATGATAGAGTATTTCTACATCCGCTTTTTCACCAGGGAAGATGCCATCACAAAAGATTATGTCTTTACCGTTTTTAATAACGCCTTTACCTTCACTACTGATATCTACACATGAACAATTTGAAATAATCTTTTGCATAACTTACCTACTCTATTATAATTGTTTCGGTGTTTTGATGAAATAATCAAAACATTAGAGTAGAAAAGGAAACCCATCATTATGAAACTAACAAAAGTTTTAATGCTTGTTAGTGCAGCGATGTTAATGGCTTGTAACTCAACGGCTAGTACAAGCAATAGAGCATCAGAAAACACTTCCACAAGCGTAGTTGAATCAGTAACTTCTACTGAATCAACATCATCTACTGAAACATCTTCCACTTCTAGTGAGACAAGCACTTCTTCAGTTGAAAGTAGTTCTTCCACTAGTAGCGTTGAACCAGTCGTAGACGATAACACTTTAACATTTACCTTCTTAAACCCAGCCTGTGGTTCACAAGGTACAGATTCATTAAATGAAAAATTAAAAGAACACATGAACACCATTGCTGGTAAAGAATTTGTCACCGCAATTGATAACACTGCTTGCCAATTTATGGCGGACGCTCCCGTTAAAGATAGTCAAACCTTAACAGTGGGTTCTGCTAAAAAAGCTGGTAGCTTAGAATTCACATTCGCTGAAACAATCAAAGCGATCACACTCACACTTGAAACATATAGTAAGAGTTATACACAAGGTGGCACAGAACACACTAACGTTGACGCTAACTCTGTTCTTTACTTCAACACTGATGAACATGTCATTGATTTAAAACCAGTTGAAGGTCAACCAGTGACAAAAGAATATACAGAAGACATTAACGCTAAGAGTTTCAAAGTCTATAACAAAGAAGCTAACGCTAGAGTCTTCATCAAGGCTTTAACAGTCATCTATTAATAAATATTAATAAGATAAAGAAAGAGCGGAATTTTCCGCTCTTTTGTTTTACTTAATGTTTCCTGCCATGATGTCCTGGATGTATTGGACTTCAACAGCAGCGTCTAATCTTGGGAATAATTGATCTTTCTTTTCGACCTTTAATCCACCAGTAACACCATACTTATAAATGTTTTCGTATTTGAGTAAGTCATCAGTGACGCCTAATTGTTCAAATAACTTATCAGAAGCAGTTACTAGAACTGGTTTTAATAACATACCAGCGACATAGATGGAATTTGTTAAGTGAAGCATAACTGATTCAAGGTTAGCTTTCTTTTCTGGATCTTTGGCTAAAGCCCATGGTTCAGTTTCATCAATATACTTATTGGCTCTATTAACTAATTCGTTAACTTGAGTAATGGCGTCTGTAATCTTAAGGTCATCCATTAATCTTTCATATGATTCGATAGTTAGCTTTGTTAAGTCTTCTAAGTTACCATCAACATCATTGATGCGACCCTTATATTCTGGGACAACACCATCGAAGTACTTATTAATCATGGAAACAGTTCTATTTAATAAGTTACCTAACGCATTAGCGAGGTCTGTATTGATTCTTTCCACGAATTGTTCTGGTGTGAAGTTACCATCACTACCAAAATTAACTTCTCTCGCTAAATAGTATCTAACAGCATCAACACCATAACGTTCCACGAGTGGATATGGATCAACGACATTACCTTTGGATTTACTCATCTTGGAGTCTTTCATCATGAGAAGACCATGGACGAATTCTCTATCTGGTAATCTAACACCTAAGCTCATCAAGAACATTGGCCAATAAATCGCGTGGAATCTAGTGATGTCCGCGCCTAAGATGTGAATGGTTTCACATTCAGGATCTTGCCAGAACTTTTCAAAGTTCTCTGGATGTTCACTATCATAACCCAAAGCGGTGATATAGTTTGTTAAAGCATCTAACCAAACATAGATAACGTGTTTTGGATTTTCTCTAATTGGGATACCCCAAGAGAATGATGTTCTGGAAACACATAAGTCTTCTAATCCTGGTTTAATGAATGTATTAATCATTTCATTCTTACGTGATTCCGGGATTAAGAACTTAGGATTTTCATCGAAGAACTTCATTAATCTATCAACGTATTTACCAGTCTTGAAGAAGTAAGCTTCTTCTTCTGCGGTTTGTACTGGTCTACCACAGTCAGGACAGATGTGATCTGGACCCGCTTGTGTATCTGTCCAGAATGCTTCACATTCCTTACAGTACCAACCTTTATATTTACCTAAATAGATATCATCATTAGCGAGCATCTTAGAGAAGATGTCTTGCACCACTTTAGTGTGTCTTTCTTGTGTGGTTCTAATGAAGTCGTTATTAGAGATATGTAATAAATCCCAAAGTTTATAGAACCCTTCGACAATACCGTCGACGAATTCTTGTGGTGTCTTACCCGCTGCGGCAGCGTTCTTTTCAATCTTCATGCCGTGTTCATCAGCGCCTGTAAGGAAATAGCATTCAAATCCTCTTAAGCGTTTATAACGGGCAAAAACATCGGTTAAGGTTGTGCAATACGCATGACCGATGTGAAGCTTAGCGCTTGGGTAATAAATTGGGGTTGTGATATAAAATCTTTTTTTCATGGCAAATGAGCCTCCTT
>CAMZGG010000080.1 GCA_947306345.1 uncultured Caryophanales bacterium | reverse complement strand
GAATATGACTGGGTCATGAATGTTTTAGGCGAGAAGAAAGAGAACGCTAATGTGACTCTTCTTCTTGATAACGGCATTGACTTGCATAGTTATCAACCAACCCCAAAGGATATCGTCACTGTTTCTAAATGTGACTTATTTGTCTATGTCGGTGGTGAATCCGATGAATGGGTGGAAGATGCTTTAAAACAAGCCACTAATAAAAACATGAAAACCATCAACTTGATGGAAGTTTTAGGTGACGCCGTTAAGGAAGAAGAAGTCATCGAAGGTATGGAAGGTGAAGACCATGATCACAATCACGACCATGAAGATGGTGAAGAAGACCATAATCACGATCATGACCACGAAGAAGAGGAAGAAGTCGAATACGATGAACACGTTTGGCTCTCTTTAAAACACGCTCAAACTTTCGTCACCAAAATCAGTGAAGCGATTGGTGAAATTGATAAAGACAATAAAGCCTACTATCAAACAAACGCTACTAACTATGTTAATAAATTAAAAGATTTAGATTCACGTTATGCGCAAGCGGTTAAAGATGGTAGTAAAGACACCCTCTTATTCGCTGATAGATTCCCATTCAGATATTTAGTGGATGACTATAATCTTAAATACTTTGCGGCTTTCGTTGGCTGCTCTGCCGAAACTGAAGCTAGCTTTGAAACAATCAAATTCTTAGCGAACAAAGTTGATGAACTTGGTTTAACAACAATCTTTAAGATTGAAAGTTCAGATGGCTCAATCGCTAATACTGTCAAGGATGCGACCACAAATAAGAATCAAACTATTTTAACAATGGATTCAATTCAATCTGCATCCACAAAAGAATACAAGGCAGGTAGAAACTACCTTTCCATTATGGAACAAAATCTTGTGGTCTTAAAAGAAGGCGTCAAGTAGGAGGCATTTTATGGCTTTACTTTCATTCGAAAACATTTCCATAGGGTATGATAATAACCCAATTGTTGAAAATCTAAACTTTGAAGTTGAACAAGGTGATTACCTTACTGTTTTAGGTGAAAATGGTGCGGGTAAATCAACCCTATTAAAAACCATGCTTGGTTTAATGAAACCATTAAGTGGAAAGATTGTTTTTGATAAGAAAGTAAAGAAAACAGAAATCGGCTATCTCCCACAGCAAACAGTGGTGCAAAAAGATTTCCCTGCTTCAGTTTGGGAGATAGTCATCTCCGGATGCCTTTCTAAAACAGGACTACGTCCATTCTATAGTAAACAAGAAAAAGAGATTGCCGAAGCGAATATCAAAAAGCTCGGCTTAGAAGACTTAAAGAAAAGATGTTATCGTGAACTATCAGGTGGTCAACAACAGCGTGTTTTATTAGCCAGAGCACTTTGCGCTTCTAATAAATTACTTGTCTTAGATGAACCTGTGACTGGCTTAGATCCTAAAGTAACCGTGCAACTTTATGAAATCATTGCTTCTTTAAATAAAGAAGGCATTACCATCATTATGATTTCTCATGATCTACAAGCCTTACAGTATGCGAATAAGGTTCTTCATATCGGTCATCAAACTTTCTTTGGCTCTAAAGAAGATTATCTAAAGAGCCAAGATTACCAAATCTTCTCTAAAGAAGGAGGTAAGCAAAATGATTGAGTTATTTCAAACAATAGCGGCTTACTTTGAGTTCCGCTTTGTGCAATATGCCTTTATCGTTGGCATACTCATTGCCTTATGTTCATCCTTGTTAGGTGTCACTCTTGTCTTAAAAAGATTCTCCTTTATAGGAGATGGCTTATCTCATATGGCCTTTGGCGCGATGGCGGTGGCTGCAGTCGTGGGTTTAACCAATAACATGATTATTGCTATGCCAGTGACCATTGGCGCGGCAATACTTCTTTTAAGAACATCACAAAATAGCAGAATCAAAGGCGATGCAGCAGTCGCAATGCTATCTGTTGGTGCGTTAGCGATGGGATATTTGTTAATGAATATCTTCCCGACCTCGTCTAATGTCTCAGCGGATGTTTGTACAACATTATTTGGTTCTGTTTCTATTTTGACTTTGTCAATTGTGGAAGTATGGCTCTGCATTGGTCTATCAATCGCTACAGTCATAGTTTTCATTCTCTTCTATAACAAAATATTTGCTGTTACCTTTGATGAAAACTTTGCCCGTGCGACAGGCACAAAGGCTAATCTCTATAATTTGTTAATTGCTATAGTGACAGCAGTCATTATCGTTTTAGCTATGAATCTAGTGGGATCATTATTGATTTCCGCTTTAATCATATTCCCAGCATTAAGCGCTATGCGCGTATTCAAGAGTTTTAAGTCAGTAACTATTAGCTCTGCTATTATCTCCGTAGTATGCGCTGCTACTGGTTTATTAACTTCCATCGTAGCAGGCACTCCTGTAGGCCCAACAATCGTTGCGGTAGATATTGTAGTGTTCCTTATCTTCCTTCTTGTGGGCTTTATTATCTCAAGAGTTAGGAAAGGTAGGTAATGGATATGAAAAAACTAGCTTTATTAGTAGCCGTGTCCGCTATCTTATCTATTACAGCATGTACAAATAGTGGTAACCATAACGGCAAGATTAATCCAATGGACTCCCTCTTTGGAAATAGTGGTTCCACTAATATAAATAGCTCCCCCAATTCTACAGGAGACCTGTCTAACGATGGGTCACTTCCAGTTTATGAAAAGATTGATATTGATCTAACCACAATGAGTTCTGTGATGGTTTATTCAGAAGTTAGTAATATGATGAATGACCCTGGTTCCTTTGTGGGCAAGATTGTTAAAGTGTCAGGACCTTTCGTCCCACTTGAAAGCACTTATCCAGATTATTGTTATCCCGCGATTCAGGTACAAGACGCTACAGCGTGCTGTGCTAATGGTCTTGAATTCGTTTTATATGGTGTACCTAGATGCACAATGAGTGGTGGTAATGGTTATCCACTATATAACGAAGAAGCCACAATCGTCGGTAAATTTGCGACATATATTGAAGGCTATTCAATGTATGTTCATCTTGTAGATGCAATTTGGTTAAAGTGAGGAAACTGGTATGAACAAAAGACTATTCCTATTAATTCCATCTTTATTCGCTTTAGTGGGCTGTGAGAATAACTGCAACATTACGGAATCAACAT
The DNA here is from genome assembly GCA_947306345.1 of uncultured Caryophanales bacterium. GTDB lineage: Bacteria > Bacillota_I > Bacilli_A > RFN20 > CAG-826 > RUG14515. Next base: position 977 of record CAMZGG010000080.1, on the reverse strand, counting down.
TCTTCCTAGTAATGACAAACATTCAATACTACCCAGAAGAATATGTGGATAAAGAAATCACCCTTGATTGTTTTACTTACAACGTTAAAGACGTTAACAACAAAGAATACCTCTGTGGTGTGAGAAAATGCACTGCAGGATTTGGTTGTAAGTGTGGTAAAGACACCGTTATTGGTTTCATTCTTAACTATGAAGGAAATATTCCTTCACCAAAGAACCAATATGAGGACACAAACGACAAGTCCTGGATTCATATTACCGGAAAGCTAACTTCGATTGAGAAAACGCCTATTGAGATTAATTCCTACGATTCTAAAGGTAATATCTTAGATCAAACCGAAGTAGTGGAATTCTTATCGTTTGATATTTCGTCATTAGAAACAATTACGGATTACACTAACCTAGCGTATTTCGTAAGTAAATAAAGGAGTATAGATTATGGCAAGCAATGTGCAAAAACAAAAAACCTTCAAAGACATGAGCAATGAAGAAAAGATTAACTTATACCGTGGTATGACGATAGTTCTACTCGGTTTAATGCTTATCTTCTTTTTCTTCGGCTGGTGTTATGTGTATAACAAAGATTATGGTGTGGAAGTTGGATGTAACGGCTGGAACTTTATTTGTATGAGTTTCTATTGGAACTTTACTTCTCCAAATCAAATATTTGGTGATATGGCAGTTCCTTTCTTTCACTGGGCTAAATATTACGTTATTGTTTTAGAAATCATTACCACAGTTATCTTCTATTTAACATTAATCTTAATCGCGCTTGCATGCGTTAATCTTAAGAAGGCTAATCGCAAAATAACAACAGTATTCATGGTTATCTCAATCATCTATTCAGTTGCTTTATTAGCCGCTTTTATCACCGCGTTAACAATGAATGGAAGTAGGATCTTACCAAAGTACTGTGGCGGCAATCCAAAATGCTCCGTTGATAGTTTGATTATTTTCCCATTCTTACTTTCAATCGT
>CAMZGG010000079.1 GCA_947306345.1 uncultured Caryophanales bacterium | reverse complement strand
AAATAAAGTAATAACTTCTTTAATCGTGCCTTCCATTAATAAGTTATCTTGAGGAACATAGGCAAAGAGCTTTTCATATCTTTTATCTAATGGTTCTTCATTAATAGATATTTCACCAGATTCTGGTGTTAATAAAGAAAGTATTAACTTAAACAAAGTGGACTTACCACCACCAGAATGACCTTTAATTAAGATCTTCTCATTTTTATTAATCTTGAGATTGAAGTTTTTAAGGGCTTCAACTTTATTACCGTATTTATCCAAGTAGGAATATGAAACGTTATTTAAAGCGATAGATTTAAAGTCGTTTCTATAGAAATTATCAATATCACTCTTAGATAAATAAGTGACGTCTTGATTATTTTCCATTCTTAAACGTTCACCAGAAGCGATTAAAGAATAGTACTTAGGAATGATGGATGTGATATTACCTAATGGTCCTGTTAATTGAGATAATAACGCGACGATCGCGCTTAAGAAACCAATAGTCATCTCACCAGCAATAATCTTTTGTCCGCAGAAAATAATCGCGAGAATATAGAAAGTATAATAGACCACGATAAAGCCCACAGAACAAAGAACATTAAATGTATTTCTTTTTAATCTAGCTTTCTTATATTCTTCTAAGTTTTGTTCATTCTTCTTAGTAAAGACATCTTCCTTTACGAATGAATGGACAATCGCTAAACCTTGAAGAGATTCAGATAAGAATACTTTAGCCCTACCATCTTTTTCTTGGGCTAAATGATGATACGCTTTTAAGCGTTTCCTCATAAAGTAAGTGATTAAGATAACTAATAAGATAAATGGTAATAAAGATAAGCCGAAGACTGGGAATAAAACGATGATAGCGGCGAGCGCTAAGACTAGTTGCACCACCATTCTACATAATGAAGGTAAGATAGATAAGATAGAGTTAGCCACTACCGCGGTATCACTAGTTAATCTATGAATCCATTCTTCATCATGGGTATTTTTAATTTCTTGATAATCTTTATTTAAGATTGTTTTAAATAAGTTATTTTTAAGTCTATTTTCAATATCGATATAACTAACTTCGTAATATAAGCGATAAAAGATTTGTAAGATGATAAGAACAACCGCAATAGAAGCAAGAATAATGACATTTCTAATTAATAAATCATTGTTCTTATCCTCAAGAGCGTTTATCACAGGCTTAAGCATAAATGAGAAAGCCACTGTTAAAACACCTAATAAGGTTTGCACTATTGAAAGAATAAGAACTTTCTTCTTACTGCCTTTAATATTATTAGTAATAAACTTTAGTGTTTCTTTGTTTCTCATATAACTGCAATAAATATATCATATTTCCAAACAAAGAATCTGTGCTTTTAAAGATTCTGCTTCTTTAGTAAAAACGAATTTATCAGAGGCCATATTTTAGTTTAAGTTCCTCGAGAACATCGTTACCATCAGTTGTCTTGCCTTTGTCACAACTATCAAGAGCCTCATTTACGAGTTTTGCCTCATAAGCTTGTCTCAATAGTTTTTCAAAACATTCCATATCCATGACAACCAATTTCCCATATCCGTTCTTCGTAACAAAAACCGGCCCTTTTGTTTCCGCGCATAGGTTCTCAATCTTGACTGTATCCTTAAGATCTCGCATTGGTACTATTTGCATTTTGTTTTTCCTGTGACTAAATTATATACCATATTTAGCCACATAGCAACTAACACCTGGTGTTATTTTATCTTTCTTAAGTGAAGAACCTTACCAATTATTTGGAAGAATGCTTTGATATAAAAGAAATTAGTGTAAAAGAACCTTCTAGCCTTCTTATCTTTAGATAGGTCGATTATTTTACCATCCTTTTTAGTAATACTCTTTAAAACGCCTAAAATCATATCTTTTGCGATAGGTTTATCTTTAAAGTAGTTATAATCTCCCGCGAGTATCACTTTATCTTTCTTAATCTTTAAGATTCTATGTAAGACATAGTGGTCTATTTCGGATTTATATAAGACAATATCACCTTTCTTATAAGTATCACTTTTAACAATTCTTAAAACATCCTCTCTTTGTTTGATAAGAGGATACATAGAGTAACCAACATTAGTGAATATTAGTTCCCCGTCTTTATTAAGAACGTCTTCAAACTTATAAGATGATGGCATTGATCTCAACGAGCTTATTAATAAACTCACTTACTCCCTTTTTAATTACTTCTTTATCATCATTAGGGCATTCATCATAAAAATGATTAAGGATATCCTCTAGTGAAAGGTCATTATTTTCTAATAAGTGGACAATTTCACTACCAGTATCATTAAGTTTAACCACACCATGAAATCTTTTGGTTTCATCCCCCACTGGGATAAGAATTTCACCACTTTCAGATTGATGGATTAAAAAGTTCTCATTTAATTTCATTATCAATAATCCTTTCACTAGTCATCTGTGCACTACTGATATCCATATTAACGTTAATCTCATAGAAATTAAGTTTCTTTAATAACATATCAATAAGCTTTAAAGCTTTTTCTCTTTTAGATTTATCTTTAGGTAAATATATCTGACTTAACAGTCTAAAGTATACATCATTCTTATTATCTAACTTCTTATAGGTATTATCTCCTCTAGTAAGGAAGATAACACTCTTTAAAGGAGCACAAGTATTACTTCCTCTTCTTTCTTTACCATTCCATGGTGAAGAGAAGAGTGTTAACTTATCATCTTTAACTTCTAATAACGGCTTATCATCATTGATATAAGAGAATCTATCCCCTAGATATTGTTTTAATAAATTAACGTGAGTGGACTTACCCACTCCACTTCTAGCGGTAATGATAAATGCACAGTCATTAACTTTAAATGATGAACCGTGCATCACTAGGATATCTTGTTCTACAAAGAGGTCCGCAATCTTACGATATAAGGCAGATATCTCTTCACTAGCGTACACTTTACCATCTTCTCTAATATGAAGTTCGTTTTCTAAATCTTCTTCAGTAAGAGTAATAGTAAACTGTGGCTCTTCATCACTTAAAAAGTCTTTACAATACTCTTTAGTTATTTCATAAAAAGCATTTATTTCTAAGACGATATTAGCGATTTTGATTTTGAAGTTAACCATGTGCTTATTATATATAAAAAGTGGAGTAAAACTCCACATTAGTTATAAGTTATTAGAATAGAACTTAATAGATTCTTCTTTGATTTTGTCTTGAATATACTGCTTATCACATTCACTTAGGATAGCATCTATTTCCATTAAGCGTTCTGACATATCTTCATCATCATGAAGGATGTATTTGTGGTAATCAAGTTCCACAGTAGAATCATCTTTAAGGATGGCTTTTAAAGGATCGAAACATTCATTAAGTAAGTCGCATTCAAAACCCACTACGTCGGTAAGTCTCATTCTATCAACAACAAACTTACCAACTTCTAAATAGTCCTCTACGATTTTATCTTCATCACTTAAAGATTCATGGTGGTCATTATGAACTCCACCATCACCTTTTTTGAAGATATTTCTAAGCCAACCAAATAATGTTTTGTCTTTAACTCTCTGGGACATAATTATAGATTTGCTAAGTTCGCTAATGAACCACTTGCGGTTGTTGGACCACAACCCCTATTGGCGATATAGTCCGCTGCTAAAGTTTTTGCAGAATATTTAACTTGTTTGAAGAAGACATATTCAGTGGATGTCTTAATATACGCTGCAGCAACATATACTTTCTTTAAATCAGTGATTCTATAGAACAAGTTCCAGAAATAGTTATCATCGTCTTCAACTGGTGTTGCCATTGTTTCTTTTGAAACATAGTAGTTAACTAAGCTTTCAGTAACATCTGGTTCATTAGTGGAAAGAACCGCTGATTGATATTGTTCTTTAATCTTACTAGCACCACTTACGTAAGAAGATACTGCTGTAATCATGACACCAAAGCCAGTAATAACATGGTCTTCTGTATCTAAATCATTCCAAAGATCTTGAGTTAAAAGACCACCAAATCTAATAGATACATCTGAATACTCATATGTAGCGGCACTGCCACCCCATTGAATGCTAATTGAATCAAGCCAAATAGCCCCATTATTTGATCTCAATCCAATAAATTGGTAGTCACCAGTAATGGTTAAACTTGTGCTTGTTCCTTTTATGATGGAGCCAATCAATGTACCGGCTTCGCTGTCACTATATAAATTGGTTGGATTGCTATATGGTGTATCTTTGCCGTATACTTCAAGTTTTTGGTTATC
>CAMZGG010000078.1 GCA_947306345.1 uncultured Caryophanales bacterium | reverse complement strand
GCTTGCGATTCCTATATCCCAGCTCCAGCTCGTGAAAACGACAAACCATTCTTATTAGCTATCGAAGACGTCATGACAATTTCTGGTCGTGGTACCGTCGTTACAGGCCGTGTCGAAAGAGGCCAAGCTAAATTAGGTGATGCCGTCGAAATCGTCGGTATCAAACCAACACAAAACTCTGTTATTACAGGTCTTGAATCCTTCCGTAAGATTCTTGATTACGCCGAAGCCGGTGACAACGTTGGTGTCTTATTAAGAGGTATCAACCGTGACCAAGTCGAACGTGGTCAAGTCCTTGCTAAACCAGGTACAGTTACCCCACACAGCAAGTTCAAAGGTCAAGTCTACGTTTTAACAAAAGAAGAAGGTGGCCGTCACACAGCTTTCTTAAGCAACTACCGTCCACAATTCTACTTCCGTACAACCGACGTCACAGGTGTTATCACACTTCCTGCTGGTGTCGACATGGTTATGCCTGGTGATAACGTTGAACTCAGCGTTGAACTCATTCACCCAATCGCCATGGAAAAAGGTACCAAATTCTCCATCCGTGAAGGTGGCAGAACCGTTGGTGCTGGTACAGTTGCTGAAATTCTCAAGTAATTTCTTAAAACTAATCATTAAAACTCATCTCAATAGAGGTGAGTTTTTTTGTGCATACAAAATGTTATTTAATGCTATAATGCTCTAATAGGAAAAATACTATGAAAAAATCTATTACTTTATTAGGATCATTATTCCTTCTAACTACACTAGTAGCATGCCAAGCTAATCCAACTTCTTATGAATTCAAATTAAAAGATATTGAGGGAGTTTTTGATTTCCATACTGAACTACAAAATAAATACATCAATAGTGAAGACTATATGTCTACAAATGGTATAGCCGCAGGTAGTTCCTCTAAAGAACAACCAGCAGGGTTATTTGTTAATTGGAAAGAATCTAAGAGTAATAACGGTAAGAAACCAAAGTATTTCATCCTTGATGTCTTTGAAGGTAACGACACAACAGCGTGGTATAGTAAAAGCAACATTACTAATTTTGATGGCTTTGATGTCTTTAACTTTAAGTTAGATACTGAATATCAATATCAAGTTACTGCCTATTATTCTGACGCAGTGCAATTTAAAAGTGAAAGAAAGACCTTTAGAACCACGAATAATGGTCCACGTAACTTATACGTTAACAATGTCATGAACATTCGTGATTTAGGTGGGCACGGCATTAAACAGGGTTTAATCTACCGTAGTGGACGTTTTAATGAAGATGAAGATCAAGCAGGTGCTTCTTTATTAGATGATCAATCTCGTGATGTTTTGTTAAATGTGTTAAAGATTAAAACAGAAATTGATTTAAGAAGACCAGGAGAAAATGGCAATATTACCAAGTCACCATTAGGCGAAACAGTCTATTACAGCCACTTACCAATGTATTATGGTGGAGAAAATGTTCTCACCTATGTTGGCGAACGTAGTGCCTTTTTATACGATAATCCAGCGCGTATTAAAGAGTTCTTTGAACTCCTTGCTGATAAGAATAATTATCCAATCGACTTTCACTGCGCGATTGGTAAAGATAGAACAGGCTGTATGGCCTATTTAATCGAAGCTTTATGTGGTATGGAAGAAGAGTATCTATATCGTGATTATTTGTTCTCTAACTTCGCTAAAATAAGCGGTATTTGTAAAGTTGAAGATATCGATGATAGATATGGGGCCACTCTTAAAGCTTACGAAGGTAATTCCTTACAAGAAAAGACCTATAATTATTTAAACGAAGTCATCGGTGTTTCTACGCAGAATCTCGACGCAATTAAAGATTTATTAATAGATAAATAGTAGGTTATGGTTGAAGAAGAAACAGTAGCAGAAGAAAAATATATCGATATTCATCCTTTGAAGAAGGGCAGAAGAGTTTTAGTTTTCCTCGCTGATTTCTTTATTCACTTCATCTTAACGTATCTTATATTTAATATTGCCGCTGCTCCGATTGCTAAGTTTGCCACTAATTACGAGGCCAAAAACGAGGAACACGTCCAAACGACAGCGGAAATGTATGATCATTACTACAATGCGAAAGTATTGCTACGTGATGTAATTTTTGATCGAACAGATGTGACTGCTGGTGTTGAATATACATATCGCTGTTTCTTAAGCTATTTCGTTTTAGATAGTGAAGAAAGTATTGATAGCAACGTACCACAAGATGGTCATAAAAAAGAAAACGATACCGTGTATCATTTCTATCACGATATCAGGAATTCTGAACAAACATATTATGATAGTTTTGATTACTATAACAAGAAGAATAATTACTTTGAATATAACGATGTAACCAAAGAATATAATTTAAAAATAGAGGTTAAAAATGAACTCTATGCTTTTTTCGATCCTAAAGACGAAATGGGCAAGACTGGTGAAAAGTATTATAAGGACATATCAAACAATCTTTTCAACCCTCTATTAGCGGAAGTGATGAACGACATCGAAAAGAACGACTTACGTTCTGAGGGTGAAACTCGTTCATATCTTGAATGTAAGAATCGTATTAAAGAACTTGAAACATATCATGGAAATCTTGTCACTGTATGTGCGTACATTTCACACACAATCGTGTGGTTAGGATTATTCCTCCTATTTCCTTTAATAAATAAGAATAGAAAAACACTCGCTATGCTCTTTATGAAAATCGAAAGAGTGGACTACTATTCTATGAATCATACAAAAAAGAGCATGGTTTTGGTAAGCGCAGCATATAGTTTGTTTGCCACCTTACTAGGCATCATGTTTATTCCATCAATGCTTGTACCTTTTAATACTTTATTCACCCTCAATTATTTACTGTATGGAACGATTTTCTCAGGCGTTTTGTTATTAATTAGTCTTTTCTTTTTAATTTTTAACCAGTATAATCGTTCTCTTACCGATTACTTATCTAGTTCACTATATTTGACAAGTGAAGAGATGGATGAGGTTTATCGTGCAAAAGGATATAAGATTTGATCATGGAAGACCATATTAATGAAGTCATTTCTGATGCAGAAGTAGCGACGAATAATCGAGAAACAAACGTTTTATATTATCGTCCTAAATTCACTCATCGAATATTCGCTAATCTCGTGGATATTTTGATTTTCATTTTCGTTTTCTTTTCATGCTTCTTGGGTGTACGTGAAATTATAAGGAACGCACCTGGCTATAAAGTTAAATCTCAAGAACTAACACAAATGCGTTTAGATTCTGGTTTATATGCTTATGACGATGATAATGTTTTAAGGGATATCGTCTCCGTATTAAATTACGATAAAGGCCAAACCGCTAAATCGAGAATGACACGTTCTAAGAACGCGATTGATACATTTGTTAGTTACGCTAAAAGCGTAGCCACCAATGAAAACTATGAAGAAGTAGTAAAAGACTATCGTGAGTATCGTTTAGCAGAAACCATGACACATGACGGCATTGCCATGTTCATCACTAACGAACAAAACGAAGTGGTGGAGAATCCTGCTTTAATCGATTCCGCTGAAACTGTTTCTTCTCAAATCTATACTGAATATTACAAAAAAGCGTACCAACCATATATCGATAATCATCTACAAGCTTATCTGGTTTTGGTGGTGCCTCACTATAAAGATATTATTAACTATCAAACAAATATGTTACTTTGGGTTAATATCTTTGCAGTTTATTGTTTCACAGGATTATTAGTTTATCTTGTCCCATTGTTCATCTTTAGACGTGGCAGAATGACAATTGGAAAAGCTTTATATGGTATCGGTTTAGTGGACTCTAACTGCTTATCACCTTCATTGCCACGCACCTTAGCCAGATTTGCGATCTTTTACTTTGCAATTCTAGTGCTATCTTTATTCACTTTTGGACTACCAATCATAATTTCTTTTTCAATTATGGTTTTTTCTAAAAATAAACAAGGTTTCCAAGACTATATGTTGAGACTAGTCGAGGTCGATGGAAGAAGAACAAAAATCTATTTTTCTTTTCAAGAAGTTGAACTCGAAAAGACCACTCCATATAAAAAACCTGTTGATTTTAAAACTAGGAATTTCGACTAAGAAAATGTATTGCGTAGCGCAGGCATATGTATGTATAATAAAAATGATAAAAATGGAATGCTGGAGGCCACTCATATGGTGAAAAAATTTGTCCTTCCATGTTTGCTAGGATTAATAAGCCTTTTTCCGTTGTCATCTTTTAACGCGCCCGTAGCGAAGAATGATACTAAAACAGCATCTCTTAACCAACCACGTTTGTTAGACAGAAAAGC
>CAMZGG010000077.1 GCA_947306345.1 uncultured Caryophanales bacterium | reverse complement strand
GACTTAGTGATGATTAAATCAATTTGACCACTTAAGGCTTTATCTATCATCTTTTGGAATTCTTTTCTTTTATAAATAGAAGTACCAGTTACTCCATCATCAACGAAAACACCACAGAACTCATAACTAGGATTTGTCATGATCATTTTTGTATAGGCTTCGATTTGATAAGTTAGAGAATTCTCCTGGTCTTCACTTTTTGAAGAAACGCGGGTATAAGCACACACTCTTCTTTTACCAACTGGGGTAGCTTTATTAATTTGAATTATTTCTTGAGCCATGGGTAGTCCTCCAATCTTACAATTTTGTATTTATAAACTTTCGCGGTTATAGGAGAAGTGTAGTAACCATGCATAACTTCTTCTAAACTGTTTATCTTTTTGATGTTTTTATTGATGCTTTCTTTAGAAACACGTTGACCAACATTATCGATAATGGTGATAGAGCTATCTTCGTTAACGATTACTTCATCGATAAGTTTTAAGTAAAATTCATCGTTATCCATATTTGTTATTAAAGAGGCGATTTCCTTACTTCTAGCTTCAGAGATAAAGGACTCATATGTTTCACCAGATAAAGTGTCTAATTTAGCCTTTAATTCATTTAGATGTTTCTTGGCTTCTTTATATTCGTTAGATAATCTTTCATCATCTTCTTCAGAATCGGTTTCCATCTTTTCTTCAATGATGGCTTTAAGCCTATTTTCAGTAATGGTTATCTCTTCTTTGACTTTGTTAAGTTCTTCTTGTTTATGAGAAGCTTCACCTAAAGATGCAAGACAATCCAGTAGATTAGAAGAAAGAGGATCGCCAGAGTAATATGCTTTCATCGCTTGAATACAGATGGTTTTAATGTCATCAAAGGCAATAGGCGTATTTGAGCATAATTCTTTAACGAGGTTTCTTCTGGAAACATTACAAGCAAAGACACATTTTTCTCTTCTGATTTGATAAATCATTGCCTTTCCACATGTTCCACAATAAATCTTGGTAGAGAGAGGATTGGTGCTGTCAGGTCTAAGGAATCTATCGTTCTTTTTATACTCGATGATGGTTTGCACTAAATCAAAAGCTTCTCTAGAAATAATGGCAGGGTGGTGGTTCTTTACTAACCACATGTCCGCGTATTTTCCATCTTTATTGCTTCTAGATTCATGAGATAAATAATCGATAACAACAGTCTTTTGGAGAATTAAGTCGCCTTTATATTTCTCATTTTGGAGAATCTGCATGATGTTTTGGCGGCTCCATTTTTCTTTACCTGAACCAGTCAAGTAGTGGTTACCTTCTAAATAAGCGATGATTTCTTTTATCGATTTATTAGCGAGATAAAGATTAAAGATGGCTCTAACGATATCAGCTTGAGATTCATCAATTATCATGTTCCCGTTTTCGTCTTTGGTATAACCAAGGAACTTCTCAGTTGGTACTTTCCAGTTACCATCTCTCATCCTTTTTCTAATTCCCCACTTAACATTATCTGAGATGTTTTTCGCTTCTTCTTGAGCGATAGAAGAGTGGAACGTTAAAACCATATCGGTCCTGGTATCTAAAGATGAAAGGTTTTCTTTTTCAAATTTAATCTCCACGCCAATTTCTCTTAGTTCTCTAACGATGGTGAGGATATCTAACGTATTTCTTCCTAATCGGGAAATAGACTTCACTAAAATAAGGTCAACATTACCTTTCTTAGCTTCTTTTAATAATGCGTTAAGCCCATCTCTTTTCTTTAAAGAAGTACCTGAGATACCTTCATCAGAATACATGCCGACAAATTCCCAGTTAGGATTGCTGGTTATCTTAGTGGTGTATTCATCAATCTGTGCTTTAAAAGAGTGAATCTGATCCTCGCTATCAGTAGACACTCGTGCGTATGCCGCTACACGTTTCCTTTTATTATCTAAACCAGTAGAGGCGATATATTGAGCGGGACTCGCTACTTTAATTACTTCCTTTGCCATCATGTGTATATTGCCTCAATACTGACTTAATATCAATATAATTGATATTATTAATACAAGGGAGGTTATACTTCTGACGGAGCATAGTTAAAAGAGCATACCATTCTTCGTGGGTAATCTTGTTTTCTTTTAATAACTTATCTAATACCGCTACTTCAAATTTGTAGCTGATAGTCTTATCCACCAAAAAGCCTCCACCCATATAGGTGGAGACAATCTCCTCAAACGAGGGGATCTATGTTTACCGCTTTTATTCTAAATTGAGCGGAATTTTTATAATAGGTGATAGCGATATGCTACTTAACATCTAATAAATGATATTTGACTGATTGGATAACGACCGCGTGACAAATCCTTTGTATAACTTGGCATCCGACGATTTTTAGTTCTCCTGTATGGGTGTAGTAATAGAAGGATCTCTTTTTCTTGTTGCCATATTAGTCGGTCGCGACACCCACTTCAGAGAAATAGAAAGCGGTGGCAACTCTATGTTTTCCTTCTTCAATATAATCGCCAGAAAGCATACATGTGCATTTTTGATTCATTGAATTATTGATATAGTGCCTTATGTCTTTATCTACGATAACAGCATCGCCTTTCAATAAACCCAATACACTTGAGTCGCTTTGAAGAATGTAAGCACAAATGTTATTTGGTCTATCCGCAAATTTGGCATCGAACTTCATAACCCCTTTAAGGCTATCGTCTAATTTATAGAAACCGCGTTGCACCTGACTAAGAGCAATAGTGGTCAAGTTGTTATTTTGCTTGTTATAGGCGTAATCAAACGGCATACCTAACAAAAGGTCGATGGAACAATTTAACACTTTTGCCATTTGCATAAGTAAAGAAACAGGAATCTCTTTCTGTCCATTTTCATAATAAGAAAGTTCATACCTATCAATATTTAATAGTTCAGCAAGTTCATCTTGAGTAAGACCTTCTTTATAGACTTCGCCTTGCTCTTTTAATGTGACAACTCCTTTGAAGTTCTTCCTAACTGATGAATTGATTTTTGGATATGGTCCTGGTTCAACATTTACTTTTGGCATACGTGCGTCTCCTATTTAATAATTTACACAAAAAATAAATAAATGTGCACAAAAGTCTAAAAAATGTGTCTCCACAAAAATGAGAAAATTTGCATACCTAAATTAAGGTGTGTTTTTCTTTATTTATTAATAAATAAGATAAGTGATAACGTCTCAAAATCTACACAAAAACTGCCACAAAAAATGAGCTAAATTTTTACCACAAAAAATAGTTTTACACGCAATTTTCCTTATATAAAAATAATGGTGACAGCAGGAGCTCATGCTGCTTAAAAATGTTGGGGAGATCCCAGAAAGGAGTGAAGCGAGATGAAGTATTATCCGATTCGTATGTACTTAGTTAATGCGAGACAAAAGCTCGGATTTTCACAGTATCGCGTTGCTCTTGAGATGGGGGTATCGCACCAACATTACAATCGCATTGAGAACGGTGCTATTGGTGAAGCGATTCAATTTAAAACAATAGTTTCACTCGCATACGCTCTTAATATTCCTGTTCAGGTCATCTGGGAAGAGGAAGAAAAATATCAAGCATCCTTAAATATGGATAGTGATGACATTTAGTAGAGCACAGCTCTATTGATTTTCTAGAATGATGGACTCTATGTTTACCAAGGTGGAGACGTTCTTATTGTTCTTCTTAATTAATAGAGCTTGCTCTTATTAAGCGGTAAACCCGCACGAGGAACAATATGAAAACTAAAATTAATAAGAATAACGTTAAAAGGCTAAAGGCGTTATTAAAAAAAGGAGAACCGTTGCCTTACAAAAACTTGGCCACAATCTTTGCAGAACATGCAACTGATCCCGAAGAAAGTGAAGATTCTTTATGTAACAAATCTATCAAAAAAGGATTACTCGCCTTTGGCGAATATCTTGAAGAGAAGAAGGTGATAATGCCTCTTAAAATTGATGTAATTGATTTTGTCCTTAAGAATCAAAGCAAAAAACCAGATGTCTTATGCTGGTACTTTTGGGGTTGCATGAAATTTATGATGTTCTGTCATGCCCACTCGGACGATATCTTTGATGGAATTTTTAAAAACACTGATGTCTATAGAGAGGTCAAATTCTTATCTGCTGTCATTTTCGATTACGACTACACAGGTTTCAAATCTGATGAGGAGGATGAGTGATTATGCTAGTTACACCAAGCAACGCTCTTGAGTTAGCGAAAGAATTTTACAAGACCAAATATGGAGAAGTGACATCCAGCACAACTGAGACACAGTTATATATTAGATCTGCTCTTATATCTTTTGCGGAATACATAAAGAGGGAATGTCCACACAATGGATGTGCAACAAGTTATTTCCTTCATAAATATGTCAAAAGTATGCCTGTTCTTTCTATTAACTGGTTCAAACATTGCGCTCCAGTGATTGTGGAATTTATAACGCCAGATAAATAGCATACTGCCTTCACCTATTCAAAACTAGATTAGATGATTTATCATCTAATTTGGAGAGTGGTGCTTTAAAATATTTAACC
>CAMZGG010000076.1 GCA_947306345.1 uncultured Caryophanales bacterium | reverse complement strand
AAGAAACCAGCTCCAAAAGCTGCTCCAAGCGCTAATGCTTCATACCACCTCTCAAAGAGAGAAGATGGCAAATGGCAACTCTTCATCACCGGTAGTGACAAAGTCATTAAGACATTCGCCACAAAAGCTGAAGGTGAAGCTTATGCTAAAGAAAAAGCAGAAAGCACAGGCCGCGCAGTTTTAGCACACAACTCCAAAGGTGCAAATAAAGGCAAAATTGCTAAGAAATAGTTAGTTCCTAAATGAACAAAAAACTTATATGCCTTGACATGGACGGCACCGTCTATCTCGGTGAACGTTTATTTAAAGGCGCAAAAGAAACATTCGAATATTTTAAACAAAACGAAATATCGTTTGTTTTTTTGACTAATAATTCCTCTCATTCATTACCTTTCTATGTTGATAAAATCAAAAGGATGGGAATTGACTGCAATGAAGACAATTTCTATTCCTCAATTGATACAACAATTAGATATTTAAAAGATCAAAACGTTAAGACAATCTATGTTCTTGGTGTTAAGACTTTTAAAGATGAACTAAGAAAGCATTTTACTCTCATAGAAGATTATCAAGAAAATATCCCAGAAGTCGTTCTAGCGTCTTTTGATACTGAACTAGTTTATGACGAATTAAAAACCGCATGTTTATATATACAAAAAGGTAGCAAATTCATTGCTACGAATATGGATTACCGTTGTCCAATTGAAGACGGATTCTATATCCCAGATTGTGGTGGTCTTTGCAAATGGATTGAGATGTGTACCGATAAAGCCCCAATCTTCTTAGGAAAACCAGAACCAACAATGATCTATCAAGTGATGGATAAATTCGGTGTCACTAAAGAAGAAACAATGATGATTGGTGATCGTTATTATACCGACATCGTTGCCGGCCTTAATGCGGGTGTGGACACTGTTGCAGTATTAAGCGGTGAAACCACTTTAGAAGAATTTAATTCCGCGAAAAGAAAACCCACATACATCATTGATTCAATCGCCGACTTAGTGGGTTTACTCAAATCATAATTTACCAATTTGTTTATTTACTAATATCACTGTGCAGGCTAACGCTAAGCCAGTGGTGGAAATAATTAATAACCACATCGGTCCTAGACCAGAAATGACTAGGCCCGCTAAAAACGTTGCAAAAGGAATTAGGCCTTGAGAGCCAATATCAATAACGCTACTCACTTTGCCTAATTTTTCTTTATCTACTGTGGTCATGACTTTAGAAGTCATTGGAATATTGATGAGCGCTAAAGAAGCGCCCATAAGTAAGATAATAACCACATCAGTAATTAATAATGCATTAACGTTTACAACGTTATTAGCAAATAAGACATAAGAAGTAGTTAATAAGATAGCTAACGCTACAAATACCACAATAGAAATGCGTAGTGGTTTGATGATCCTCTCAGCAGTCTTTTTTGTGGACAAGATAAGCGCCATGACGATCATGCCGATACCCATAGCGACGGAGAATATGGACTGCCACATTTCTGGTTCCATGAAACTCTTAAATAAATAGTCGCTTGGTGCGATATCTGCCTCAATGAAATATGGTAAGAAATTAGAGCTAATTGGCGAGAAGAAGAAATTAACAAATAGGATTGCACCAAGGATATAGAAGATAGGTTTTAGTCTGACTAAATATTTAAAGCCATCTCCAATATCTGAAAACACGACATTAATGGTAAGTTTTTCTTCTTTCTTTTGATGGTTATATCTAATAAACATCTCAGAGACGCCACTTAATATGTAGCAAGCACCAACGATGATAAAGAATGTATTTATTGGTAAAACACTATAGAGAATGCCCGCTAAAACGACACCAAGAATACTAAGACTGCTTTGCATCGCAGAATAATATGATTGGGCTTGTTGAATGGATTGACCAGGAACAATATGAGGCATTAAAGAAGCAGCCGCTGGTGCGAATATCGCTGCGATAATATTGGTAATTACTGCAAGTATGAACAAAACAACCACTTGAGCGGTAGCATCTTTAAATACAAATATTAATAACAATGTGAAACCAATAATAACTCCACCTTTAAGGTAATCACATATGTACATAATCTTACCTTTATGGAATCTATCGGATATGACACCACCAAAGAGAGTGAAAAGGACGTAAACTATACCACCTGTTGCTAAATATGCACCTTGAATAAAGGCATTATTATCAGTGAGTTTCAAAATGAAAAAGCTCACGGCAAAGTTATATAGAATATTACCGAGATTGGACACTAAAGCGCCTAGGAATGCTAATGTGAAATTCTTATATCTAAAGACATTCTTAGGTTTTCCTTCGAAGTATTCGATTGGATTGTTCTCTTCTTCCATTCTCTCTCCTTAATGAAATTGTTATCATTCTAGCAATTTAATATGATGGCAACAAGAAATTCTAATTGTCATTTTGTAAACTATTGGTAGCAAAATAAAAACCCGAGTATTTTGACACCTCGGGTTTGTTTTTAAGTATTAGTTATTAGCTATTTTGATCGAAGACGTTCGTGGTGATGTAATCAACACCCATTTCTTCTAATCTTCTAAGGTTCTTTTCGTCGTCTACTGTCCAGACATTAACTTTAAGATTCTTCTTATGGAAAATATCTACTAAATCTTGAGTTAATAATTTATCTTCGATATCGATGTCCATCTTGAAGAACTTAGCCCATTTGTAAAGGGTCTTATAGTGACCTTCTTCTAAAAGGAGTTGTAAATGCACTCTTTTATGGTACATGTTTCTTAACTTGATAAGAGGCCATGGATAGAACGCAATAAAGGTAACGTTTTCTAAACCCATATATTCATCAATGTATTTTGTTAATTGTTTAAGATACTTTCTTTTTGGGTTTTTAGGTTTGAATTCAATGATAGGGCGTTTACCACTTTCTTTACAGACTTTTAAATAATCTTCAAAAACAGGGTTATAAGCCTCTTTATCATTTTGGTCGTTATCTAAATGCAATTTAATGACTTCGTCTTTTGTCATGTCCGCAATGACGTATTTTTGCCCATTACTTAGGAAATCTGGGTCGTGGTGGATAACCCAATAGTTATCTTTCGTTAAATGGATATCGGTTTCGATACCAAAGAACACACCTTTCGCAGCTTCCTTAAAGGCATTTAGAGTATTTTCAAAGTATTTATCGTGCTTACCACGATGTGCGATACATAATGGTTTCATATTTAATTAATCTTCAGCTTCTCCTAAAGCTTCTAAACCTTTTGTAAATGTTGTCTTTGTGGTTTTAACATTCTTCACAAAGAAGAAAACCACTAAAGAGATAACAATACATGCACCAGCATACACTGGTAAGAATCTCCAGTCAAAGCCATCAATGAATAATAATGAACCTAAGGCAATTGGAGTGATTGTTTGAGCAGACATACTAGCAGCGTAGTAGTAGCCAGTAAATCTACCAATCTTCTTGCTATTACATAACTCAACAACCATTGGGAAGGAGTTAACATGGACCAATGACATACCAAAGCCTTTAATTAACCAAATGATGTATAACCAAATTGGAATTGAACCATTTGGTAGACCAATAACAAATGTTAATAAAGCCCAAACAAAATAGCTTAATAATGTAAGACCTAAACCGCCAAATAATGTCCATTTACGGCCAATCTTACTGGCAATAATGCCACCAACGGCGAAACCAGCGACGCTACCGACACCACCTAAGATGGTTAAGATCATTGTGTTTGTACTTTCAGAGTGTGTACCGTAGATAACATAGTTATTAAGGAATGTGGAGATACCGTTATCCGCCATAAACCAGAAGAATTCAGCACCTAAAATGAGGAAGAGCATAATCTTATTAGCTCTACTTAATGGCTTATCATCATCAACCTTATCAGCAGCTTCACTAGCGGCTTCGCCTCTAGCTAATTCATCTTTCATTTCATCTCTAATCTTGTTTTCTTTGATGAGGATGAATAAGACAACTGCGGAAATCAACATTAAGACTGAAGCCACAAGGAATGGTCCCATGACCGCCCAAATGTTGTTATGAGCCCATGTTTCTGGCTTATATAAACCTTTAACCCAGCCCTTGGCAGCGTCATCTTTATTTGCGACAGCAGTTCCTAAGTATTCACTTAACACAAATACGAGACCCACGACAGTGGCGAACGCGCCACCGATGTAGCCCATAATATTGATAATACCATTAGCTTTACTACGTAATGGCTTTGGAGTAATATCTGGCATTAAAGCAACAGCAGGGTTACGATACATCATCGCAAATAAGACAACGACCGCCATCATGATGATGACACCTGCTAATTGATTGAAATGGAATAACACTGGGATGAATGGGAAAGCGATAGCACAAACGAATGTACCAATTAAAATATAAGGCATACGCTTACCGATTTTAGTGTGGGTCTTATCTGATAAATGACCAAACACTGGCATGAGAATTAAGGCGGCAATATTATCAATTGCCATCATAATACCAACAGGATATTGGACTTTCTTAATAATGTCACCACATTGTTTAATCGC
>CAMZGG010000075.1 GCA_947306345.1 uncultured Caryophanales bacterium | reverse complement strand
CGTCTTCGTTTCTTTGTTCGATAAATTTAATCGCGACATCACCAAATAAAGCGATAGATAAAACATCTTCATCGCTCTTAGCGATATCTTTATATTGTTTCTTTAAAGCATCAAATTCTGGTTTAAGATCATCCGCTGGACGATAATCGATGACTTTGTCATCGCCGATAATCTTATGACGGATTTCTTCATTGACTGGTGCAGGAGCGCGACCATACTTACCATGTAAGTAATCGTTGATTTCTTTTGGCACCATTTTGTATCTTTCACCAGAAAGAACATTAAGAACCGCTTGAGTACCCACCATTTGTGATAATGGAGTAACAAGTGGAGGATAGCCCATATCCTTACGGACATTTGGAACTTCCGCTAAAACTTCATCTAATCTATCAGAAGCATCTTGTTGCTTTAATTGATTGATTAAGTTAGAGAGCATGCCGCCTGGAACTTGATATTTAATGATGTTAGCGTTAACGGATAAAACTTTTGGGTTTAATAAACCGTTAGCAATGTATTTAGCTTTAACTGGCGCTAACTTAGCGGCAGCAGCGTTTAACATAGCAACATTAAGTTTTGGATCATATTCTGTGCCTTGTAAAGCAAAGTTGAGTGATTCTGTACATGGTTGAGATGTACCACCACTCATAGGACTGATTGCACAGTCAACAATATCAACACCGGCTTCAATGGCTTTTAAATATGTCATTTCACATAAACCACCAGTGCAGTGACTGTGTAATTCGATTGGTAATTTGGTGTTTTTCTTTAACGCACTGATTAATTCATAAGCAGCGGTTGGCATCATAACACCAGCCATATCTTTGATACAGATGCTATCTGCACCCATCTTTTCGATTTCTTTAGCTAAATCAACATAGTATTGAACAGTGTGAACTGGGGATGTTGTATAGCTTAAAGCGATTTGGCATTCACCACCATATTTCTTGGTGGCCTTAACAGCGCATTCTAAGTTACGAATATCGTTTAAAGCATCGAAGATACGGATAATATCAATACCATTCTTGATGGATTTTTCGACGAACTTTTCAACGACATCGTCAGCGTAGTGTCTGTAACCGAGGATGTTTTGACCACGGAATAACATTTGTAATTTGGTTTTCTTACAAACTTTCTTAGCTAATCTAAGTCTTTCCCATGGATCTTCGTTTAAGAATCTTAAGCAAGCGTCAAAAGTGGCACCACCCCAGATTTCAATGGCGTGATAACCGACTTGGTCAAGTTCTTTAAGCGCACAAAGAACTTCTTCGGTGTTCATTCTTGTGGCGAATAATGATTGATGGCCATCTCTTAGGCCTGTTTCGACAATTTTAACACCCATAATTTTTCCTTATTCAGCTTTAGGACCAGCTTTGACTAAGGCTTTGCCAGCTTCGTTACTTTCGTATTTGACGAAGTTCTTAACGAATCTAGAAGCTAAGTCAGCAGCTTTCTTATCCCAATCAGCTGGGTTAGCATATGTATCTCTTGGGTCTAAGATCTTTGGATCGACACCTGGTAATTCAGTTGGGACTTCAAAATCAAAGACAGGAATTTTCTTTGTTGGAGCTTTGTTAATGGAACCATCTAAGATAGCATCGATGATACCACGTGTATCTTTGATGGAAATACGTTTGCCTGTACCATTCCAACCAGTGTTGACTAAGTAGGCTTTAGCACCACTTAATTTCATCTTCTTCACTAATTCTTCAGCATACTTTGTTGGATGTAATTCCAAGAAGGCTTGGCCGAAGCAAGCGGAGAATGTTGGTGTTGGTTCAGTAATACCTCTTTCGGTACCAGCGAGTTTCGCTGTGAAACCACTTAAGAAGTAATATTGTGTTTGTTCTGGAGTTAAGATGCTGACTGGTGGTAAGACACCGAAGGCATCGGCACTTAAGAAAATCACGTTCTTAGCGTGTGGGCCATGGCTAATTGGTTTAACAATCTTTTCGATGTGATTGATTGGATAGCTGACACGGGTGTTTTCTGTGACACTCTTATCGGCGAAATTGATTTTGCCGTTGGCATCAACAGTAACGTTTTCTAATAAAGCATCTCTACGGATAGCGTTATAGATATCTGGTTCGCTGTCTTTGTCTAAGTTAATGACTTTAGCGTAGCAACCACCTTCGAGGTTGAAGACACCATTGTCATCCCAACCGTGTTCATCGTCACCGATGAGCAATCTCTTTGGATCGGTTGATAATGTGGTTTTGCCTGTACCGGATAAACCGAAGAAAATGGCGGTATTTTCACCATTCATATCGGTGTTCGCGGAGCAGTGCATTGAAGCAATGCCTTTAAGTGGTAAGTAGTAGTTCATCATGGAGAACATACCTTTCTTCATTTCACCACCGTACCATGTATTTAAAATGACTTGTTCTCTACTTGTGATGTTGAACGCAACACATGTTTCAGAGTTAAGTCCTAATTCTTTGTAGTTTTCAACTTTAGCTTTAGAAGCAGTATAAACGATGAAGTCTGGTTCAAAGTTCTTTAATTCTTCTTCTGTTGGCTTAATGAACATATTTCTAACGAAATGTGCTTGCCAGGCCACTTCCATAATGAAGCGGACCGCCATTCTTGTATCCTTGTTAGCGCCACAATAGGCATCAACAACGAATAATCTCTTTTCAGATAATTCCTTTTGAGCAAGAGCTTTGACTTTAGCCCAAACTTCTTCACTCATTGGGTGGTTATCATTTTTATAACCTTCTGAAGTCCACCAAACTGTGTTTTCACTGTTTTTATCGACGACAATGTATTTGTCCTTTGGGGATCTACCTGTGTAGATACCAGTCATAACATTAACAGCGTTAAGTTCAGTAACTGTACCTTTTTCATAGCCTTCAAGGCTAGCTTTTGTTTCTTCTTCGAAAAGAAGTTCATAAGAAGGGTTATAGACCACTTCTTTTACATTTTTGATTCCATATTTACCTAAATCAATATTTGGCATATGTTTACTCCTCTTTCTAAGCGTTTAACCCAAAAACGCCCAAATCGGAGACATTGTATCACACCTATTAATAGAAATTAATAAAAATGCATATTTTGTTTTTAATTTGTCTTTTGGAAGCGAAATATATTGAGACCATACAAATAAAGAAAAAAGTAAGAAATGTTCTGAAAAAGTCAAGAGTTGAAATATATCTTTGAGTTGTTAGAATAGTAACATGACAACTTTAGCATTAATACTTATCGGACCAATCTTCTACGTCGTAGCAGTTATTTTATTCTTCTCCTATGGTCTCGCTAATATAATTAACGGCTATAGACGCGACAAAGAAGGAAAAAGAAACCCTAAGAAAGTCGCCAGTGGTTTCATCTTTATGGGTGTTTCCAACACAATGGTGGCTCTTGTTGTTTTATTGTTTGTGTGGCTCGCTACACATCCAATAGCGTTTATGTAATATTATGAACGATAAGTTATTTAAGAAAATTTTATTTTCTCTTTTAATAGTTGGCGTGATTAGTATTGTTGTTTTAACTATCGTCACTATTGCGCTTTATAACAAAGTTTCAATTATCACTTTCTTAGAAAAGGAGCTTTGGTAATGAATAAGAAATTAGTAAAGCAAATCCTTTCTATCGCTGGTGTTGTTACTACGTTCGTGATTGCGAATGTATCTATCTACACTGTGTTCACAAGCAGATGTATTAACGACTCTTCAAGTCAAATGCAGGCAAAGTCTGTGGAAGTAGATCAATACTTACCATTCGCAGAGAACACAAAAATTGTGAAGAAGACCGCTACTAAGTTAGAGGGTGATTTACCAAGAATCGATGGCGCTGCCGCTTTAGTGCCTGTCTTCAACTCGTTTGTTTATTCGTTATATCCAGAAAGTTCTGTTAAATATGAAAATGGAGACTTCACAAGTGACTCCACGCTTCAATATCACAATACACGTGGTGCGTTTAAAGGCATTGTTGACGGTGATGTTGATATCGCTTTCTGTGCTTCCCCAAATAAAGATCAAATCCAATATGGTTTAGATAAAGGCGTTGAACTTGAATTAACACCAATTGGTAGAGAATCATTTGTGTTTATAGTGAACTCTAATAATCCAGTTGATAGTTTATCAATGCAACAATTAAAAGACATATATACAGGTAAGATTACTAACTGGAAAGATGTTGGAGGTGCGAACCGCCCTATCAACGTACTTCAAAGAAACAAAGGCAGTGGTTCACAAACCGCTTTAGAGAAATTAATCGGCGAAGAAATTAAGCCAAATGTGTTTGGCCCATTAGGTGCCTCTATCGGTTTCTCGTTTAGATTCTACGTTGAAGAATTAACAGAGCATGGACACATTAAAATGCTTTCATTAAATGGTGTCTATCCAAATAAAGAAAACGTTCAAAACGAATCATATCCAATCGTTTCTAACTTCTATGCGGTGACAAGAAAAGGAGAAACAAATCCTAATGTCCAAAAGGTATTAGACTTTGTCTTATCCCCTACTGGTCAAGAAATCGTTGATGAAGTTGGATACGTGAGTTTATAAGAAAAGAAAAAGACGGAC
>CAMZGG010000074.1 GCA_947306345.1 uncultured Caryophanales bacterium | reverse complement strand
TAAATTCATTTGGGCGATAGTGGATGACAAACGATTGGTTACGCTGCGCTCTGCCTTTTTTAATCGCTAGAGCAAAGTCATCACTTGCTTTAATACGATTAATAACTTTCATAATTTTCCTCTAAATTAGTCAGCTAATTTTTTTCTGCCTTTTGCTCTACGACGGGCGAGAACGTTACGACCAGTTGCGGATTTCATACGAGCACGGAATCCGGCTTTGTGTTGATGTTTAATTTTGCTTGGTTGATATGTTCTTTTCATAAAAGAAACCTCCTATTACATAGCGAGAAGAGTTTAACAACATTTATTAATAAATGCAAACAAATTAGATTTTTTGCGGATTTTTTATTTGAGAAGTAGTGGTGTTTTTCCTATATTTCCACAAATCCACAGGCTGTTGAAAAGTGGAAAACTTATCCACAAAAATAAAGATGTGGAAATGTGGAAAACTCACTATAAGGCTAAAAGCAAATGACAACTTTGTGGAAAACTCAAAAATGTGGAAATCTTCATACAAAACAAATGTGAATTATTTTATAATAGGTGACACGAAATAGGTGACCGTTATGAATAATTCAGTATCAGAAATTGCCCGAATATGGGAACAAACATTAAAAATCATTGATGAGAGATTACAAGAAAGACAAATCTTTGACACTTTCTTCGCCGACACTTTCATCCACAGCTATGAAGGTGACTCTGTTACCGTCATGGTTAAGAACTTCACTTCCCAAAGATTACTATCCTCTAAATATATAGATTTAGTAAAAGAGGCGTTCTACGACGTTACTGAAAAGAATTGTAATTTTAAATTCGTCTTGCCTGAAGATGTTGCTAAAAGCAACACTCAATTAGGAACAGTTAAAAAGAGCACTGAAGAACCAGTATTTTTTAAGGATGCTGAATTAAAGAGTAACTTAACTTTCGATTCCTTTGTTGAAGGTGAATTTAATAACGAAGCCTATCGCGCGGCCACAGTGATCGCTAAAAATCCAGGTAAAGTTTTCAACCCATTATTCATTTACTCAAATTCTGGTTTAGGTAAAACTCACTTACTACACTCCATCGGTAACTACATCAAAAACGTCAGTAAACCAGGTGCGAAAGTTCTTTATATCGACGCCAACGACTTCGTTGAAGAATATGTAAAATTCGTCAAAGGTGAAAAGGAATCTGAAACATTAAAAGACTTCTTCTCCACTGTTGATGTGCTCTTATTTGATGATGTCCAATTCCTTGAAAATAAGGTTAAAACTGAAGAGATGTTTTTCTACATCTACCAGAAGATGGTCAACAGTAACAAGCAAATCGTCATCACATCTGATAGACAACCTAATGAATTAAAAGGATTAGAAGATCGTCTTATCACTAGATTCAGCCAGGGCCTCACCGTAAAAATCAACAATCCAGACACAAATACATGTGTGAAGATTCTTGAAAAACAAATCAAAAACGAAGGCTTAAATGTTGATGATTTCGACCCAGCAGTTCTCTACTTCTATGCCGAGAAATTCAGCAGCAATGTTAGAGAGTTAGATGGTGCATTTAATAGGTTAATTTTCTACGTCACTTCTATGAAGCAAGTTGATAGGATTACACTCGATGTTGCGATAGAAGCTGTACAGAGTATCACCGGTATCAAAAACGTCGCCGCACAGTTGTCTGAACAAAAGATTATCAACGTTGTTGCAGACTACTACAATCTCGCTCCATCACAATTAATCGGTAAAGTGAGAACAGGCCAAATTGCCTTAGCGCGACACATCGCTATGTATTTAATAAGAATTAATATAGACATTCCATTAACCAAAGTCGGTAATACTTTCGGAGGTCGTGACCACACCACTGTGATGAACGGCATCGCCAAGGTGGAAAGTATGTTGAAAACTGACGAGTCATTAAAAGCGGTGATCAACACCTTACAAAAGAAGTTAAAGTCTAATTGATTTTATTAAAAATAAAAAATATCAATTTAAAGTGGACTGTGGTAAAATATTTCTAAAGTATAAATCTTGAGTTATCCACAATATCCACCGACTCAATAATTATTATTAATATAATAAATATATAAAAAGAGAAAGGAATAAATATGAGATTTACAATTAAGCGTGAAGAATTCCTTAAAGGTCTAAACATTGCTTCAAGAGCTATTTCCAGTAAGAACGCTAAAGCAGTTTTAGAAAATTTTAAATTAGAATTAAACGAAAAAGGTTTATTTATTACTGGTACAGATGAAAACATTTCTATTAAAACTCAAGTTCCTTATAAGTTAGGTGAAGAAGATATCATCAGAAACTATAAAGAAGGTTCAGTTTTGATCAAAGCTAGATTATTAGTGGAAATGATCAGAAAGATGGATACTGAAGAAATTACTTTAGATGTTATTGATTCCACAATTGCAACAATCAGTAATAGTAACAATCGCTCAGAATATAGCTTAAACTGCGTTAAGGTTGATGAATATCCAGATCTTGATTTAGATGCTGTCGGTACAGAATTAACTCTTTCTAGAGTGGATTTTGATATCTTAGTGAGCCAAACAACATTCGCAGCTTCCTTAAAAGAACAACGTCCTATTCTCACCGCTTTAAATCTCGAAGCTAATAATGGTATCTTAACCGCCACTGCGACAGACTCTGCTCGTATGGCAAGAAAGACATTAAGCATTCCTCTAGGTGTTGAATTTGTCGCTAACGTTCCTGCTAAGATGATGAACGAAGTTAACCATCTTTTGGAAGGCAGAGAATCAGTTACTATCGCTTTTAGCGATAAGAAAGCATTATTCACTATTGGCACAACTGTTGTTGCCACTAGATTGATTGCTGGTGATTATCCAAATACAAAGAATATCGTTCCAAAGGTTACAAACTACTTATTGGAAGTTAACGCTAATGATTTAATGAAGGCTATCGAAAGAGCTAACATCTTATCCATTGATAGAGAAAACATTGTTGATTTATCCATGAGTGAAGATAGCATTGAGATCTCCGCTAAATCCAGCCAAGTTGGTTCTGCGGTTGAAAGAATTGATGTCTTCAAATACGTTGGTCAAAACTTACACATCTCTTTCAATAGTGGTTTTGTTATCGAAGCTGTTAAAGCCCTCGGAAGTGCAGATGTTACTCTCGCGTTTGTAGGCGAAATGAAGCCATTTGTGGTCGAAAATGCTTCAGATGACTCGGTCGTCC
Organism: uncultured Caryophanales bacterium; assembly: GCA_947306345.1. Classification (GTDB taxonomy): domain Bacteria; phylum Bacillota_I; class Bacilli_A; order RFN20; family CAG-826; genus RUG14515. The sequence goes on along the minus strand of CAMZGG010000074.1, from coordinate 1,501 downwards.
AAATCGTCACTCCAATCCGTACTTATTAGGCCAAAAACACCTATTCTAAAGATATTACAAAATAAGGGAATAATTTATTCCCTTTTTAATTTATATAGTCTATAATAAACATACAGGAGTTTTTGTGGCCCAAAAAAGCATTAAATTAAAAGAAGGTGAAACCTTCATCACGCTTGGTGTTTTGCTTAAACTAACAGGTATTATCGATACCGGTGGACAAGCAAAATACTTTCTTGCTGAAAACGCTGTTTTGGTAAACGGAGAGGAAGAAAATCGTCGCGGTCGTAAATTATACCATGGTGATGTCATTCAGTTCCGTAACATGTCATTTTTAATCGATTGACATGCAAATCAAGAATATTGGCCTCAAAAATTTCCGTAATCACTCTTATCGCAACTTCGATTTCTCTAACAATTTGAATGTTATTACCGGTGAGAATGCTGTTGGTAAAACAAACATTGTTGAAGCGATTTATTACTTATCATTAGGCCGTAGTTTCAGGGCTAATGATGATAGTGAATTGATTAAAAGAAATCATGAACGAGCGGAGATCAACGCAACTATCTTGGAAGGAGAACTAACTAGAAAAATCAAAGTCAATATTACGAAGACCGGACGCGCAATATTGATTAATGGCAAAAACATCTCAAAGTTATCCGAACTATCAAAATGCGTTAATGTCATTTTGTTCCAGCCTAAAGATGTGATGCTCTTTAGTGGTCCACCAAGAGATAGAAGAAATTTCTTAGATATATCTATATCTAAAAAAAGTGCGATGTATTTAGATTACATCTCGCGCTATGACAAAGTCTTAAAAGAGAGAAATGATTTACTTAAAAGTGATAAAGTAGATCGAACTTTACTCGATGTCACAACAGAAATGCTAGTGAAATTATCGGGTTCTATCATCTCTTATAGACAAATGTACGTCAAGGATATCAATGATATCCTTAATAAAATAACGCGCGCGCTCACAGGCGTTAAAGAAACATTCGAAGTTAAGTACTATCCATTCGTGGCTTATGACGCTGACTTCAATGAAAACGCCAAAAAAGCATTCAAACGCGCCGAGGAAAGCGATTTCAAACATAAGCAAACTTCCATCGGCGTTCATCGAGAAGACATTTCTATCAGCCTAAACGGACGTGATATTGCCACGTTTGGTAGTCAAGGTGAGAACAGAATTGCCGCTCTCGCGTTAAAACTCAGTCCTTACTTCTTAATCGAAGACAAGGACAAAAAGCCAATCATCGTGCTTGATGATGTGATGAGCGAATTAGATCAAAAGCATCAAGAAAGGCTTATCAAGTTTTTAAGAAAGTTTAATCAAGTGTTTATTACCGCCACGAAATTAGATATTCCTGACTGTAATCACTTATTAATAAAACAAGAAGAAAAGGAGGTCTTCTAATGGAAGAAGAAAAGAAAGAAGTCGTAGAAGAGACAAAAGCTCCAGAAACCGCTCCAATTCCTGAAGTTAATGTCTCCGAGATGAATGAA
>CAMZGG010000073.1 GCA_947306345.1 uncultured Caryophanales bacterium | reverse complement strand
CATCATAACTTAAACAAAACATAAATGTGACCTCTTTTCAAAAGGTCACTTTTTATTTAAAGGAAAATAGTATACAATACCAAACTAGAGGTAAAAAAACATGAAATCTAAAAAAATAATTTTTAGTGCCTTGATGTTGTTAACAATGGCTGTTTCAGCATGTAATGGTACCACAAATCCATCTACATCTGGCCAAAGCCAATCTTCAAGCTCAGGTAGTGAAGACTCTAGCGCAGCTTCCGAACACAATTGGGCTACAGTTTGGAGCTTTGATAGCGATTATCACTGGCACGCATGCGCTGATTGTAATGAAGTAAATGACAAAGCCGCTCACGATTGGGATGAAGGCACAGTTACTGTTCAACCAAGCGCTTACAAACCAGGCGAAAAACAATACAAGTGCAAAACTTGCCAAAAAGCTAAAAAAGAAGTTCTTCCAGCTACTGGCGGTAACGAAGCTGAAGGCAACTTCACATTCAATGAAACTGAATTAAATAACGTTCAAGAAATTCATACAACAGATCAATTAGGTTATTTAAATTTAAACAAACCATATTACACAATGACAGGTAGTGATTTAAATACTTACCATGCTACAGGTGCTTCTTCTTTACAAAAATCCAGTTGGGCACCAAAATCTGTCACTGTTAACTGGAACTATACCGCTCCATCAGGCAAAACAGTTACAAATTATACATTTGTTACTGGTCAAAAAGCCGACTTAGCGGATGCTTACGAATTACCAACAAAACCAACAAGCAATACAATTAGTTTCACAAACGCTTTCTTAGGTGATAACTACTTCAAAGTTATCGCTAACTTAAGTGATGGTTCTAAAGAAGCTTCTCAAATCAAGAAATTCAAAGTTACCACACAAGCCCCAAGAAACTTAGATGTTGGTAATATGCCAAACTGCCGTGATATGGGTGGCAGAACAACCTATGCCGGTGGTAAAGTCAGACAAGGCTTAATCTATCGTACAAGTGGTAGTAAGTTCGACAATAGAACAGACTCCAACTCTGCTGCGAAAACAGTCTTACTCGAACAATTAAGAGTTAAAACAGAAATCAACGTTGCTAACAGCACATCAAACAACGTTAAATTAACAGGTACAAACGTTAAAGACTGCTACATGGACTATGGTGCCACACCATACTCTAACTTAGCTAGAAACGCCGAAAAAGTTAGAAACGTCATGGAAATTCTCTCTGACGAAAGCAACTATCCAGTCTTCTATCACTGCCGTATCGGTACCGATAGAACAGGTATCACAGGTGTTATGCTCAACGGTTTGATTGGTGTTCCATTTAACGAAGTTATTCAAGACTATGGTTTCTCCAACTTCTCACCAATCGATAACCAAAGATATCCAGGCAAAACTCCAGATAACAATGGTGACGATATTAAGAAATACATCGACGAAATCTTAGCGATGCCAGGTGCAACATTCCAAGAACAAGTGTACAACACACTTCTCTCTATCGGTGTTCCTGCTTCTCAATTAGATAAGATTATCGATATCATGACAGAAGGTCCAAAAGCGACATTCAATACAAACGCTAAAGTTGCTGCTGGTAAAGCTTTAACTTCTGATGGTACAAAGAAGACAGATTCTAATTTCGATGCTCCAGCTGTTTACTACGCTTTATCTAAAGATAAGAAAGCTTCCTACACACCAACAGTCACTGCTGGTGAAAAAGATGTTGTCGTCTACTTAGGTTCTACAGATTCTAGCTCCTCAACAAAGTTAAAAGATGTCATTACCTTGAAGATTGATGATCAAGAACAAACAATCGCTATCGGTGATAGAGATTTACATCGCTGCGGCTTTGGTGAAACACAACAAAACCACAGAACAGGTTATATGATTAACCTTTTAGGTAAATTCAATTTAACTGCTGGTGCCCACACAGTTGAAGTCGTCGTCAAGAGTGGCACATTCAACGTCGGCACAATCGCCGTCTTCGATCACGTCGAACCAGCCGAGTAATTAGCAAAAAACTAATATTCAAAATAAGGCGACTCTATGAGTCGTCTTTTTTTGTTCCAATCCTTAAATGAAACATAAATCGCTTAACTATTAAAAAAATAGGACTATAATAATTTTAGATAGATAACGTAAAAGTTGAATATTAATGCATTTTTCGCTATCCACACATATTTGTCGATTTAATTTAGGAAAGGAATTTTTAAAATGAAAAAGACAAAAATTTTCTTACCTCTATTGGCCGCAGGCTTAGTTTTAGGCATGGGTTTAGCAGCCTGTAACAATACGCCAGGTCAATCAGGTGGGGACCAATCACAACCTCAATCTTCATCAACTCAACCAAAGATTACGGTTACTGCTGCTGAAGGAAAGAAGACTCTTATTATTGGAGAGACAGTGCAATTAAGCGCTGACGTTGAAGGTGTCACATGGGAAAGTGGTGACGCAAAAGTCGCAACTGTTGATGCAACAGGTAAAGTTACCGCAGTTGCTCCTGGTGAAGTGAGCATTAAAGCCATTAAAGAAGGCTATAAGAATGGCTCAATTGGCATTACAGTTACAAGACCTGCTCCTACAGCTGTTTTAGACTTCACATTAGCCGATCACTATTCAGCTGACGGATGGTGGAGCACAACAATGGAATTCAATGGTATGTCATTCGAACAAGGTTCAGGCGTAACCCCAGTCACAAGCGACTACATGGATCAAACAAATACATACCTTGGTTACTTTGGCGAAGGTGATATTGAAACCATGAAATTCACATCTGATAAAGCTGTTAAAGCTGAACTCGTTGTGACATTTGGTTCTAACGCTGAAGTTGCTGACTTAGGTCCATTATTAAGCGTTAAATTTAACGATGCTGCTATTGATTTAACAGGCAAATCACTCCCTGCCCCAGAACAACAATACGCTACAGAATTCCACGAAATCTCCCTTGGTGAAGTAGATATTAAGAGTGGGGAAAACGCTTTAGTACTCACAATGCACGAAAACGCACCATTTATTGATGAATTAACAGTCTATGCTAAAGAACAAGCAACTATCACATTAGTGCCATCGGTTAGAGAATCAGTTGAACTCGAAGCAGAAGAACTCGAAGTTATCGTTGGTAAGACAGTTCAAATCCAAGCCAAAACTGAAGGTGTTAACTATACTGCTGCCGATGAAACAGTTTGTACAGTTGATGCAGCTGGTGTAATTACTGGTGTTAAAGTTGGTGTTACTACAGTTAGAGTTAAGAAAGATGGCTTATTCACCGCTGTTGTTGATGTCACAGTTAGACCAGCAGAAGTTCCAGGACAAATCGTCTTAGAAGCTGAAGACTATATCCCAGAAGGCAGTGAAATGTCTGCTGAACTCCCACAATGGGGTGGTGCTTCTGTTTATAGTGGTACAAGTTATATCACCACATGGCCAGCAGAAGCTGAATTATCAATCGATTTTAATGCTGATGCCGCTAAGACAATGGTCTTATCCATCACTGGCGCTCCAAAGATGAACTCTTCATGGCAATATGAAGACCTCAATTTAGCAGAAGCTTTTGAAATTAAAGTCAATGACGTTGCTGTTAACTTAGCCGAAAAGATTTTACCAGCTCCAACAAGTATGTGGGCACTTGAATTAGCCGAAGTAGATCTCGGTGATGTCGCTGTTAAAGCAGGTGCCAACAAATTAACAGTTAAGGCCCTTGTTGATGGTCCATATGTTGATTGCTTCAAACTCACACCAATGGCCTAATAAATTAGTAAAGTAAAATCTTTGCTAAAACCTAACCCTCTATGGCAAAATAACCTTAGAGGGTTTTTATATGAAAGAATTTGTTTTACACAATGGTGTTAAGGCACCTGCTTTAGCTTATGGTACATGGTTAATTAAAAATGAAGATGCCGCTAACTGTGTTAGGATGGCTTTAGAAGCCGGTTATCGTCATATTGATACTGCTCAAGCCTATGGCAACGAAGAAGGTGTTGGACAAGGCATTAGAGAGTCAGGATTAAAAAGAGAAGAAGTTTTTATTACATCCAAAGTAAAAGCGGAATTAAAATCCTACGCAAAAGCCAAAGCGTCAATTGATGAATCGCTTAAGAAATTAGGCGTTGATTATATTGATTTAATGCTTATTCACTGCCCACAACCTTGGGCCTTATTTAGAGGACCATTTAGATACTTTAAGCAGAATATTCAAGTATGGAAAGCCATGGAAGAAGCATATAAGGAAGGCAAAATTAAGGCGATAGGTGTATCGAATTTCCTAGTAGATGACCTTCAAAACATCATGAACAACTGCGAAATAAAACCAATGGCTAATCAAATCCTTCTACACATTGGTGAAACCCCTGTTGATGTTATTAAATTCTGCCGAGAAAACGATATCGTCGTTGAAGCATATTCTCCGATTGCTCATGGTCGAGCGTTAGATGATAAAAAGATTCAAGAAATGGCCAAGAAGTATGGTGTTTCAGTGCCACAGTTATGCATTAAATACACCTTACAATTAGATACAATCTCTATTCCAAAAGCTTCTAGCAAAGAGCATATTGAAGATAATATGAAACTAGATTTTGAAATTAGTGAAGAAGATATGATTGAACTCATGAAACTCAATCGTATTGATTACGGGGCAGATGCTTTCTGGCCAGTATTTAACAAGAAGAAACAAGGCTAAATAAAACAACTAAATTCAAAAGTATTTGAATAGTTGTTACACAAGCGTAAAATATCACCGAGGACTTTTTTATGGAAGAGATTAACAACTTTATCAAAACAATCATGGAAAAAGACTTGGAAGAAGGCCGTGTCAAAAACATTGTCACACGTTTCCCTCCTGAACCAAACGCCTATTTACACATTGGTCACGCAAGAGCGGTAATCAATGACTTTGAACTTGCAAAAGCATTTGGTGGTTACACAAATTTGAGATTTGATGATACTAACCCAGTTAATGAAGGCGCTGAATATGTCCAAGCTATTATTAACGATATTAAATGGTTAGGCTATGAACCTAAGAACATTTTCTTTGGTAGTGATTATTTTGAAGAAACATACAATAGAGCAATTCTTCTTATTAAAAAAGGCTTAGCGTATGTCGATGATCTAAACGCTGATGAAATTA
>CAMZGG010000072.1 GCA_947306345.1 uncultured Caryophanales bacterium | reverse complement strand
GCTGAAATCGGTAACATGATTACCGCTATCGGTGGTGGTATTGATCCAGAATTCGATACAAGCAAGATTAGATACCATAAGATCGTCATCATGACCGATGCTGACGTCGATGGTTCTCACATCCGTATCTTATTATTAACTTTCTTCTACAGATTTATGCGTCCTTTAATTACCGAAGGCTACGTTTATATCGCTCAACCTCCTCTATATAAAGTCGAATATCATGGTAAGCAATATTACGCCTACAATGATGACCAATTGGAAACAATTAAACAAAAACTTAAATTAAAACCAGGCTATCCATTCCAACGCTATAAAGGTCTTGGTGAAATGGATGCTGAACAATTATGGGAAACAACAATGGACCCAAGCAATCGTAAGATGATTAGAGTCACTCTTAACGATGCGATTGCCGCTGAACAAATCTTTACAGATTTGATGGGTGATAATGTTGACCCACGTAAAGAGTTCATTCACGCTAACGCGAAGTTCGTGAAGAACCTCGATATCTAAGGAAAGGAGTGCAAGTTATGTTATTAGAAGATGAAAACAAAGTCTTAGACGAAGAAGTCCAAGATGAAGAAACTGAAGAAGTTTCCGCTGAAGAAGAACAAGAACTTGAAGCTGGTATCGTCGCTGGTTTAACCGATGTTGATACCGTCCCATTAGTTAAAGAATCCTTCCTTGATTACGCCATGTCTGTTATCGTCGCTCGTGCGATTCCTGATGTCAGAGATGGTATGAAACCAGTCCATAGACGTATCGTTTACTCTATGGCAGAAAACGGCAACACTCCAGATAAGCCATTCAAGAAATGTGCGCGTATCGTCGGTGACGTCATGGGTAAATATCACCCTCACGGTGACCAAGCTATCTATGGTGCTTTAGCCAGATTAGCCCAACCATTTGCCATGAGATACATGCTCGTTGAAGGTCATGGTAACTTCGGTTCTGTCGATGGTGATGAACCAGCTGCTTACAGATATACCGAAGCCAGAATGGCTAAATTAGCATTAGAAATGGTCCGTGATATCAACTGTGATGTTGTTGATTTCATGGATAACTATGATGGTGTTGACCAAGAACCAACTGTCTTACCTTCTAGAATTCCAAACTTATTAGTTAATGGTAGTAGTGGTATTGCTGTTGGTATGGCCACCAACATCCCACCACACAACTTAGGTGAAGTTATTGATGGTGTTATCGCTATTGCAAGAAACCCAGAAATCACTGTTGATGAATTAATGGAATACATCAAAGGTCCAGACTTCCCAACAGGTGCTGTTATCTTAGGTAGAAGCGGTATCCGTGATGCCTATGAAACAGGTACAGGTAGCATCGCTATTAGAAGTAAATGTCACATCGAAGAACGTGGTGAACATGGTTTAAAACGTATCGTTGTTGATGAAATCCCATATGGTATCAATAAAGCCAATATGATTGAAGCTATGGCGGGCTTAGTCCGTGATAAAGTCATCGAAGGCATTTCCGATATCCGTGATGAATCCAACAAAGATGGCATTCGCGTTGTTATCGAAGTTAAACGTGATGCGATTCCAGAAGTTTTATTAAACCAATTATATAAACTCACCAACTTACAAGTGAGCTTCGGTATTATCAATCTTTGCTTAGTGGACAACGCTCCAAAAGTATGTTCCTTACCAGTTCTTTTACAACAATACTTAGACTTCCAAGTCAGTGTTATTGAAAGAAGAACCAAATTCTTACTTGAAAAAGATGAAGCTCGTGACCATATCGTCATCGGCTTAATCAAGTGTCATGATAACATCGATGATATCGTTGATATCATTAAAGAAAGCGCTACTCCAGAAGAAGCCATGAAGACTTTAATGGAAAAATATGAATTCACTGAATTACAAGTGAACGCTATTTTAGCCATGACATTACGTAGATTAACCGGTATCGAAACAGATAAGTTAATCGCCGAACGTAATCAATTAGAATTAAACATTGCCGAATATAAGAGAATCCTTTCTTCTAGAGAAAACGAAGTCGAAGTCGTGATCAAAGAATTAGAAGAAATTAAGAATAAGTTCGGTGATGAAAGAAGAACAGAAATCTCTAACGTTGCCGCGAACATCGATGATGAAGACTTAATCCCACAAGAAGATATCGTTGTGACCTTATCTAGAGGTGGTTATGTCAAACGTTTAAGCATCGATCAATTTAAAGCGCAACATAGAGGTGGTCGTGGTGTTCGTGGTGCATCATTAAATGAAAACGACGTCGTTGAATTAATGGTCTACACCGAAACACATACCGACTTATTATTCTTCACAGATTTAGGTAAAGTTTATCGTATCCGTGGTTACCAAATTCCTGAATATCAAAGAACAGGTAAAGGTATCCCAGTCATTAACTTAATCAATATCGAAAAGGGTGAAAATGTTAAATCAATCATCGCTGTTAACAAGTACTACGATCATAGATTCTTAATGTTCTTCACCAAGAAAGGTATTGTTAAGAGAACTCCAATTAGTGAATACGAATCCATTAGACAAAATGGTAAGATCGCCATCACTTTAAGAGAAGACGATAACTTATTAGCCGTTAAAGAAATCCAAGAAAAATCAATCGCCAATGGTGTTATTAATCCAGAAAAAAATTACTACACCATGACATTAGGCGAAGATGGCGTCGCTAAATTCGACAAAGTCGAAAATCCAAAACAAGAAGATATCGGTTCATACTATGTTGATACAATCGTTGGTATCGCTTCTAGCGAAGGCAAAATGGTCAACTTCCCAGTTGAAGAAGTTAGACCAATGGGCAGAACCGCTAGTGGTGTTATCGGTATTGATTTAGATGATGATGTTGAAGCTGTTGGTGTCACCGCTGAATATGAAGGTGAATTAGTCTTAGTTGTAACCGATAAAGGATTCGGTAAGATGACCCCATATTCTGAATATCGTATTACAAAACGTGGTGCGAAAGGTGTCAGCACACTTAAATCCACTGATAAAGTGGGCAAAATCGTCACTGTCCGCTCCGTTTCTAGTGAAGATGACTTAATGGTTATTACTAACTATGGTATCGTCATTAGAACTCACTTATCAGAAGTTAGACAATCATCTAGAAATACTCAAGGTGTTAAGATCTTGAACCTTGAAGGTAGACAAAAAGTTTCTTCTATCGCTGTTGTTCCTTATGAAGAAGAAAGCGAACTCGAAGAAGGTGAAGAACCTTTAGAAGGTGAAGAAGTTATTGAAGCAATTGAAGAAAATAACGAATCTAACGAATAGTTATGAAAGTCCTAGTTTATTTTCAACCGAATAGAAAATATGACAACTACGAGGGCGCTAGAATGCGTAAAACCATTAAAGGTGCCCTCGAGGTTGTGGGCGCAACACATACATCCAATATCTACGATGATTATGATGTCGCGCATTTCATGTCGCCTGAGGATGAAAGTAAATTAAACATTGCTCTTGAAAGAGATGTTCCTGTTATTGTTTCTGCTTTATATGGAGAAGATGATCCATCTGCGAGATTCTTATCACATAAGAGCAAAGACGGCAAAAGAACAACTGTATTAAGAAATAGAGCATTAAAAATGCTCAATAAAGCCACATTAGTTTTAGTACCAACTGAATCCGCGAAGAAATTCTTGATCGAATCTGGTGTGGATAGACCTATTGAAGTGTGTCTTCCAGGCATCAACTTAGCGAGGTTTAATTTCTCTAGAGATGATGAAAAAGAACTCTTCTATCGTTACTTTAGAGAAGATAAAAATAAGAAGATTGTCCTCGCTGTTGGTGAGTATGATAACAACCTTGAAGGAATCCATGCTTTCATTAACGTTGCCACAAAAAGAGACGACACGGTATTCTATTATGTTGGTAGTGAGACCACTAATATGAATAATGGTAGAGCTAAGACAATTATTAAAAATGCCCCTAAAAATGTGCATTTCAAAAACATCTTACCTGACGATATCTACCGTAGCTTATTACTAAACGCTGATGTCTTTATGCTACCTGGATATAATTTAGCTGGTATCATCTCCGTTGAAGAAGCGATGGCGGCTAAATGCCAATTAATTGTGAGAAAATCTTCGATTTTCCCGGAACTCTTAAAGAACGAAAAAACCGCTTATATAGCGCAGTTCTCTGAGACCTTAACATCACTTTGCTTAGATTATCTAAACGGAGAGATTCAACCCACAACACAAGAAGCTTATGATCAAATATCTGAGCACACATTACAAAAATTTGGAGATCAATTAGTGAATATTTATAATTCGCTGATTAGAAGATAAATAAAGAGGAGAAAAGATTATGATAGACATTAATCGTATTCGTGAAAATCCTGAAGCCGTAAAAGAAGCATTAAAGAAGAAATTATGGGATGCTGATTTTACTGAATTATTAGCTTGGGATAAAAGAAAGAAAGAATTAATCCAATTCGTTGAAGGCAACAAAGCGGAAATGAATAGATTATCCGCATCTGTGCCACAAGCCAAAAAGAATGGTGAAGACGTTTCTAAAATCTTCGCTAAAGTTAAAGAAATCGCCGCTGCTAACGCTGAAAGCGATAAAGAACTTAAAGAATTAGAAGAAAAGATCTTCAACTTCTTAGCGGAATTACCAAACATTCCTGACGATGATTTATTAGGTGGTGGTAAAGAAAACAACAAACCAATTAGATCATTTGGTAAGAAACCAGAATTCAATTTCCCACTTAAAGACCATGTTGAATTAGCCACATCTTTAGGCCTTGTTGATTATGATAGAGGTGCTAAGATTGCCGGACGTGGTGCTTGGATTTATACCAACTTAGGTGCGCAACTTGAATGGGCCTTACTCAACTATTTCATTACCACGCACTTAAAAGACGGATACACCTTTATCCTACCTCCTCATTTATTAAATGAAGCCTCAGGTTTCGGCGCAGGTCAATTCCCAAAATTCAGAGAAGATGTCTTCTGGCTTGAAGGTTTAGAACCACAAAGATTCTTACTACCAACCGCTGAAACAGCTTTAGTGAATTTATATCGTGATGAAATTTTAAAAGAAGAAGATTTACCAAAGAAATTCTTCGCTTATACACCATGCTATAGAAGAGAAGCTGGTTCATATAGAACCGAAGAGAGAGGCATGATTCGTGGCTATCAATTCGACAAAGTCGAAATGGTCCAATATACCAAACCAGAAGATAGCGATGC
>CAMZGG010000071.1 GCA_947306345.1 uncultured Caryophanales bacterium | reverse complement strand
TAAGAACAAGGCGAAGGAGATGATTATATCTATCTCTTTGGTCAAAAGACTCCCTTAACTTTCCCAGGCTCAGTAGTGTTCAATAATGAACTAATTACTTTTGATAATAGAGAACAGCTCCATAAGAAACTTAAAAAAGCATTCTTAAAGTATCTCACTGAAAGAAATACCCACTTTGCATCTTTAATGAATGCGCCTATTTATCAAGTCAAGCTTAGAGAAATGCGCTCTAGATATGGCACTAACAATAAAAGTAAAAAGACCATCACCTATGCAATGATGCTTATTTACTATTCACCAGAGATCATTGATTCAGTAGTGATGCATGAATTAACACACTGTTTTGTCTATGACCATAGCGATAAATTTTATCGCTTGTTATATAAATATTGTCCTGACTATGATATCTTAAGAAAGAAATTAATAAAGGCTGCTTTCTAATATGCTCGAAATCACTTCTAAAAATAATCAAAAGATAAAAGATGCCGCTAGTCTAAGACTTAAAAAGACTAGACAAGAAAAAGGTCTTTTCCTTATGGAAGGACTTAAGAATTTAGAAATGGCCTTAAAGTACGGTAACGTTAAAACAATATTTACTAGTATTGGCTTACCAAAACTTGGTCAAGATATTGAAACTTACAAAGTAAATGATGAAATTATCCGCAAACTAGCGGCTTCTGAAAACCCAGAAGGCGTGGTCTTTGTTTGTGAAAATCTAAAACCAAGAAAAGATAGAAATGAATATAAGAAAATAGTGTACCTTGATCACATCTCTGATCCAGGTAACTTAGGCACAATTATTAGAACCGCAGCGGCATTCAACTATGATGCAGTAGTGCTCTCTAACGGTACAGTTGACCTTTATAACGAAAAAGTACTTGCCGCCACCAAAGGTGGAATCTTCGCTATTGATGTCTTTTATGATGATATCGCTAACTATAACAAACGTATCATTGTTAGCACATTAAATGACAAATCAGTGCCACTTAATAAGCTACCTAAATATGAAGATTTCATTCTTGTACTTGGTAATGAAAGTCATGGTGTGAGTAAAGAGATTTGTGATATCGCCACTGATTTTGTGAAGATTGAAATGAGCGATAACATTGATTCTTTGAATGTCGCTGTTGCCGCAGGTATCTTAATGAATCACTTGAAATAGTGGTTCTTTTTATTTCTCGTCTTTTTCGACTTCTTCTATTGAGCGATAGCCTAAACGAGTTAATCTTTTTATATTCTCTTGAGCATGCTCTTCAACAGTTTTTCCTGCAAATTCAAGAGCCCATACTAGTGGTTCACTCATTTCACATTCTTTTGTATAGCATTTTAGGAATGTTTCTTCTGGTTTTGGGAAGGCCCAAGGAGGGACAGATGGATCAAGTTTACTAACGATATAAGATTGACCATTATACACACCAAGATAAATAGCGTTTTCTAACTCGATTCTAAATTCAAAGATTGGACCAAAGCATTTTTGAATTGATATATTAATATCAATACCATCAATAACTTCTGTAATATTAATGAAATCAATAAATGTTAAGCGATATTTAATTACAACGTTATTAATAATGACATCGCGGTAGCTACCACGATCTCTAAAGTCACCTTCATCTTCACCTCTAAAATCCTCTTCTATTCTCACGCCGTTATTTTGATAAACGGCTTGATAAGACAATTTGTCGTTAGGCTTAGACGAAAGTGGTTTTCCATTTCTTGAATATGAAACTTCTCCACCTTTAGCTTTCTTTAACCATTCTTTGATTTGGGAGTCTTCGTATTTTTTGTTTATATCTATGACAAGTGCTTCAACCTTTTTGAAGAAATGAAGCCACTCTTTTTCTGTTTTTGGTAATTTTTCTAAAAGATTTGTATCCATGGTACTTTTTAACAATGATACACAAATTCTAACAGCAATAAAAGAATAGTTATTGATAATTCCTAATGATGGTCTTACCGAATCATAAAAACAAAGCAATTTAACTCTTAAGACCATTATTTTTATTTAAAACAAAACAATATTACAAATTAGCATATGTAATATGGTTTTTTATGCTATAATCAATAACGATTTTGTAGTGAGGTCCTTTATGGAAAATGAAAAATTATTAAATCTAAAGAACAGCGCTCTTAAGGAAGTAGAAGAGGCCAACAGTGTTGATTCATTAAATGCTGTTCGTAATACCTACTTATCAAAGAAGAGCGAATTATCTTCATTAACTTCACAAATTGGTCAATTACCACCAGAAGATAGAAAAGCCTTTGGTGCGGCCTTAACCGAAGTGAGAGTGGCAATTACTACCACCATTGATGAAAAGATGGCTTATTTAAAAAATAAGGAATTAGAAGAAAAGTTAGCTAAAGAACAAATCGATATCTCCTTACCAGGTATCTCTTATGAACCAGGTGGTAGAGATCCATTCTATGTCATTCAAGATGAAATGATTGAAATCTTCTTAGGCATGGGCTTTGAAGTTGCCGATGGTCCAGAAGTGGAAAAAGATTTATATAACTTTGAACTTTTAAATATCCCTAAAGATCACCCTGCTAGAGATATGCAAGACACCTTCTATATCAATGATAGTGAGTTACTAAGAACTCACACTTCCCCAGTTCAAGCTAGAACCATGGAAGCTAAGAAAGGTGCACCTGTTAGAATTATCTGCCCAGGTAAAACCTATAGAAGAGACGATGATGATGCGACTCACTCACATCAATTCGCTCAAATCGAAGGTTTAGTCATCGATAAAGGTATTAATATCGGTCACTTAAAAGCGACCTTAGAATTATTCGCTAAAAAGATGTTTGGCGAAAAACGTGAAATTAGATTAAGAAGTTCTTACTTCCCATTCACTGAACCAAGTGTGGAAGTCGATATCACTTGTGCCAACTGTGGTGGTAAGGGTTGTAATATGTGTAAAGGCACTGGCTATATTGAAATCTTAGGTGCTGGTATGGTTCATCCAAATGTTTTAAAGATGAATGGCTATGACCCTGAAGAATATAGTGGCTTTGCCTTTGGTGTTGGTATCGACCGTATGGCGGTGCTCCGCTATGGCATCGATGATATTCGTAAACTCTATACCAACGATGTAAGATTCTTGAAGCAATTCAAGAAGATGAGCTAATAATGGGAGGAATTAAGTATGTTAGTTAGTTTAAAAAACATTAGTCAATATGTCTCATTAGAAGGCTTAACTCCAGAAGATATCGCGAATAAATTAACATTCGCTGGTGTCGAAGTGGAAGAAATCTCTAGATTAGCCAGTGGCACAAATCTTGTCATTGGTGAAGTTAAAGAATGTGTCGCTCACCCAAATAGTGACCATCTCCATGTCTTACAAGTTAATCTTGGAGAAAAATATGGAACTACTCAAATCGTCTGTGGTGCCCCTAACGCACGCACGGGTTTAAAAGTTATTGTTGCACGTGTAGGCGCTAAGCTCCCACAAATCGAAATCAAAGATGGTGTTATCCGTGGTGAAGCAAGCCATGGTATGTGCTGCTCTTTATTAGAACTTGGTGTTGATGGTAAATATCTTTCTGACTATCAAAAAGCCGGTATTGAAGAATTACCAGCCGACGCACCAGTGGGTGAAGAAAACGTTTTAGGCTATTTAGGCTTAGATGATGTGGTCTTAAACCTCTCTGTTTTAGCCAATCGTCCAGACTTATTAAGCGTCTTTAACGTCGCTCGTGAAATCGGCGCTTTATATGAACGTAAAGTGACATTACCAGAAATCAAAGCTAATGAAGATTTCAAAACCAAATTAGTAGTGGGATCTAAAACAAATAGATGTTCCCAATTCTCTGGTAAAGAAATTAAAGGTATCGTTACCAAACCATCACCAAAATGGATGAGTGATTATCTCATGGCAATGGGTGTTCGTAGCATCAACAATATCGTCGATATTGGTAACTATGTCATGCTCATGACTGGTCAACCATTACATATGTATGATGCGGATAAACTCGCGAAAGCGGAATTATACGCTCAAGATGACTATGAAGGCGATTTCGTTGCTCTTGATGAAAAGACCTATAAAGTCATTCCAGGAGATATCGTTATCTGCTGTGATAATAAACCAATGTGCTTAGGTGGTGTGATGGGTTCCTTAGCGTGTGCTGTTGATGAAAACACCAAGAACATCTATATTGAAGCCGCCTCATTTGATGGTGCTTCTATCCGTCATACATCAAATAGACTTGGCTTAAGTAGTGAATCTTCACAAAGATTCGTCAAAGGCACAAATCACTTCCAAGCTGAATTTGTTCTTAACTACGCCGCTAGCTTAATTAATGAATTATGCGAAGCCAAAGAAAACAGCAATAACGTTCATTATCAAAGCGAACAACCAAGAGAAGATAGAATTAAAACTTCTATTAAGAAGATCAATGATCGTCTTGGTACAGAATTCTCTAAAGCAGAAATCGTTAATGTCTTAGAAAGACTTAACTTCAAATTAGAATTTGTGAACGATAATGAATTCCTCGCTGAAGTCCCGTTATATCGTTTAGATGTCACTTGTGATGCTGACTTAAGCGAAGAAGTTATCCGTTTATTAGGTCTAGAACATGTGAAGAGCATCTTACCATGTTTAGACACTAAAGTCGGTATGCTTTCCTTAAGACAAAAACGTTTAAAGAACATTCGTAGCTATCTCCTTTCTCAAGGTTTAGACGAATGCTTAACATATTCTCTTGTTTCTAAAAAGAAACAAAATGACTTCAACTTATTAAACAAGGAAGAACATTATGTCATCCTTAACCCATTAACTGATGAAAGAGAAGTGTTCAGAACCCATATCTTAGCTTCCTTATTAGGCGCTGCTTCTTATAATGTCGCTAGACAAAACAAGAACCTTGCCTTATTTGAAACAAGCAATATGATTTCAAAGCAAAGCAGAAGTGAACACCTCGCCATCGTTTTAGTGGGCCAAGATGCTAGACAAGGTCTCTTAGTTAAAGAAAACTTTAACTTCTTCCATATGAAAGGTATTGTTGAAGGCTTATTCACAATCCTAGGTATTGAACCAACTCGTTATAGATTTGATAGATTCGTTGACGAAGGTCATGAACTCCATCCAGGTAAAGCCGCGAACATCATCTTCCAAAACAAAGTCATCGGTGTGATGGGTGAACTTCATCCAAATCAAATCGAAAAATACGATTTGGGTAAGAGCGCTGCTGTTGTTTTAGAAATGAATATCGAAGCTT
>CAMZGG010000070.1 GCA_947306345.1 uncultured Caryophanales bacterium | reverse complement strand
AAAAAACGTTAGCGCAAAGCCTACTTAATTTGGGCTTTATCGGACGAACCGCAAGCAGCTAACAAAGTTATTTAATCAAAGATTCATAGCGAAATCAATATATAAGTAAATTGCTTTAATGTTTCTCTTTGTTTCAACAAAGAATGTAAGTATAATTACTACGGATTAAAAAAGGAGAAAACTCACATGCATAAATTAGTATTAATCAGACATGGTGAATCCGAATGGAACAAACTCAACCTCTTCACAGGTTGGACCGATGTCGAATTAAGTGAAAAAGGCGTTGAAGAAGCTCACCGTGCTGGTAGAACTTTAAAAGAAAAGGGTTATGACTTTGATGTCGTTCACACCTCTTTATTAAAGAGAGCTATTCACACAATGAACAATGTCTTATTCGAATTAGACAGAGAATGGTTACCAGTTTACAAATCTTGGAGATTAAACGAACGTCACTACGGTGCTCTTCAAGGTTTAAACAAAGCCGAAACCGCTGCTAAATATGGTGAAGAACAAGTTAAGATTTGGAGAAGAAGCTATGATTGCCCACCTCCAGCATTAGAAAAAGATGACCCACGTAACCCAGCTTTACAAGCTCAATTCAGAGATGTTGATCCAAAAGATTTACCATTAAACGAATCCTTAGAATTAACAGTTAAGAGAGCTGTCCCATACTTCGAAGAAGTAATTAAACCAGAAATGGAAGCTGGTAAGAGAGTCTTAATCGTTGCTCACGGTAACTCTTTAAGAGCTTTAGTTAAATACTTCGACAATATGGCGGATTCCGAAATCGTTGGTGTTAACATCCCAACAGGTGTCCCACTAGTGTATGAATTCGATGACAATATGAAAGCCATCAATCACTACTACTTAATGGACGAAGAAGAACTCAAAAAACAAATGGAAGCTGTTGCTAACCAAGGTAAAGCGAAATAGTTCGTAATATTCAACTTTAATAGGTCATACGAAAGTGTGACCTTTTTTATATTTAAAAAATATTTTACTTTTCCTTATTTATATATAAAATATAGCCAATGTGTTTAAAGAAGGGTTTTTAGAAAAATGAACAAGAAATACGCAATCTTAGTAGTGGATATGCTCAATGACTTCGTTACCGGTGCCTTAGGCTGTGATAACGCTAGAGCAATCGTTAAACCAACTCAAGAATTATTAGAAGAAGCAAGAAAGAACAACGTTCCAGTTATCTTCTGTAATGACTCCCATTTAAAGGGTATCGATAAAGAATTAGACTTCTGGGGTGATCACGCTATCAGAGGTACAAAAGGTGCTGATGTTATTCCAGAATTACCAATCTCTGAAAAAGACTACGTCATCTTAAAGAGAAGATACTCCGCTTTCTTCCAAACAGACTTAGATTTATTACTCAAAGAATTAGGTGTTACCACAGTTGTTATCACAGGCTTACACACCCATATGTGCTGCAGACATACCGCTGCGGATGCCTTCCAAAACAACTATGAAGTTATCTTTGCTAATGAAGCCACAAATGCCTTCACAAAAGAAGACTATGAATATGGCTTAAAGTACGCCAAAGAAACATATGGTGCTCCTAACTACACCAATAAAGAATTATTCGATTTATTCAGCAAATAATTTGACTATTTAAACTAATAAAAACGATGACAAAAATTAAGGCTTGTAAACCTTTACAATTGTCATCTTTTTTATTGAATTCATGCTTTAAATGCACTAAACAAATAATTAAAACGCTTCAGTTATTTTATGTACGCAACATCTACTTATTTAGTAATTGACTACAGGAGATAAAAGTCTATATTTGAATAGTGGTTCCCTGTAATAAAAAATACGAGAATCTCTTAACTTTTTGTGTTTAAAGGAGGTTATGAAATGCATTCAAAAGTTATTATCACATCACTTGCTTGCGTACTTGCTGCATCTTTCGCTAGTGGTAGAACTACAAACGTTAGCATGAAAGCTCAACAGCCTGAAACAAGCGGAATTAATTGCTGCAACGCTCCAAACGAAGAAAGACTGCGTTTGAACATAGCTCAGCCAGTAGTTGAACGCGGCTCTTATTTTGCCGTTAGCCTTGGCGTATATGGGGACGATCCGCTTTATCAAGAAATCGAGATTACAGAAGATGAAAACAATCTATGTGACGAAAGTAGTTTTTTCTTCTATCAGAACGGAGGTTACGCTGTTTACATCTATGCGCCAACTTATAGTGGCAACGCTCATGTAACCTTTGGTGCACACGGAAAAGAACTAGCAACAGTATACATTTACACAGATGAATATTATTCAGCCGCATCTAGTTTGTCATTAAACGATGCTCAAGCACGATTATTTTTAGAAACTAACGCCACCAGCACAGAACTACAATATTATCCTTGTGGAGCAAATGAACCAATTACATCAAACGTAGGATTTAATGCAGTTAGGCGTTATGGAACATATGCTTACGGGACAAACGATATAGCTACGAATAGAACAACTACTACCGGCAGTGGGTTTAATTCAAACTTAACTGTTAAGATCCATGCTGACTATTATATAAATGGCGTAGCCTATCCAGCCGAAGGCCTTAAACTTTCTCTCTTTCTGGATGGAGCCCAAATTAGAAAAACAACCACAAAGCGTACTAGTACAAGTGGCAATTATTCAATCACATTAAATTATAATGATGGGTATTTTTTCAAGAAGTTAGGTAGTTTACAATTTGCGCTTTATGCAGACAGCTATGCTACTGTTGTTGAAGACAGCAATGGATTTAATTATCCATATTTGTATGGCTCATCATCGTCTACAAATCTTTATTCTTTGAAAACAGTTACCTTTAACGTAAAAATTTATCCAGACCGTAGTGACAGAGGAGCTGCGTATGAAATAACTCAAGTTCAATCGATGATTAGAAATCATATTAATGAGTATAATAGTACCAATCTTCCAAGCATTAAAACAGAATATCCTTGCCATCAAACGTCATATGGTAATAGCCTTTACTACGACGAAACAGTTATTAGGGTCAGAAAAGAACACTATCATTCTTGGGATGTCATAGCTCACGAATATGCTCACTACGCTTGTGACAAATTAAATTTGTGTGAAGTAATTCTTGGCGAAAAACATAAATATAATGAGAATTTAGCGAACATAGATGGATTTGATTATGGTGCTAGATTGGCATATTCAGAGGGGTTGGCTACATATATTGCACTTTCTGGCATATTTGATAGAGGCACAAGATATGGCGGCTATGCAGCTACAATAGATGATTTAGTGTATGATGATTCTCCTAATAATTTGCATGTAGATTACAAACAAATTGAATATGCTCGTGGTACGTGTGTCGAAGCAAGTACAACGCGAATAATGGTGGACTTGTTAATATATTCACCTCTCGATATTGCTGGCATTTGGTCGCTTATAAATAGTGCTAGTTCTCGTAGTAGCTTAAACATCATAGAATTTGTAAAAGAATTCATTGAAATTTATAAGGACGATGCCGCAGAAATTATGCCTTTTTTGGAAAACGAAAACATCACTTCTCAGTATGATGGTCTTAAAGGGCAAAACAAAAGGGCAAAATGGACAATTATGCTCTACATGAGTCCTGCTGGTGAAGGCAGCAGAAATCTTTCTACTTCCTTGAGCGAATTATTTGAAGGCATATTAGGAATTCCAAAGCCAGACGACGTCAATGTTGTTTTCTTGATTGATAAGACACCAATGGCACCTGAAGAATCATCAATACCCATCAGAGTCGACGTTGGCTACTGTGGTTATATTGATGGAACCAGTTTTAAAACAGTTGAAGGCACATATAAAGACTATAAAATGGGAGAGCCAGACACTCTGAAAAAATTTCTAAGGTGGGGCATTACAGAATATCCAGCTGAAAAAATGGGTTTAGTATTTTTTAATCACGGTGGTGCTCTAAATGGTGTTTGCTTTGATGAAGACGGCGACTCATTGACAGCCTTAGAAGTTGCATCAGTTATGGAAGATATCTACACAGAATTCCCTTATTTACATGGTAAATTTGAGTTTGTTGGTTATGATGCGTGCCTAATGCAGGTTCAAGATGTTGCCTATTATAATTCCAAATATTTTAATTATATGATTGCTTCAGAAGAATTTAATTATGGGTGGGATTATTCTAATTTCATCCAGAGAATATACGATGGAAGTAACACCTTAGCGGCATTTACCACTCTATGTGACGATTTTATTGTGAAAAATAATAAACATTATATAGCACATAACGAAGGTGAAATAGCTTGTATCTCTGTTTTAAATTTATCCAAAATGGAAACATATTATCATAGGTTTGAGTATTTGGCGCATAGCATCAATGGTAGTGTTGCTGACAATTATGTAGAATTTGCTAATATCATTAATCAATCAAAAAAATATGGGAATAGAACCGGTGACGTTATTGCTGAAAATTTTACATGGTATGGCACTATTGATGGTTATGATTTTTTAACTAAACTGTCAGCGAGTCCATCTTTTGCTCAATATTCATCTCAAATTAATTCTGTTAAAGCAGCTTATTCATCTGTCATCACTATCAACAGAAAAACAGATCCAGCAAATAAATCGTACGGATTGGCAATCCATGTATGTTTGAATGGCACAAACCAAACATATGATATTAATCAAACGAACTTCTATAATTGGAGAAGTTTGTTCTGCTAGTTATCATCTAATGAGAAAGAGACGGACTCGCTTCATGGCGTTTCCGTCTTTTTCTATAAAGCTATGATGACAAAAATTAAGGCTTGTAAACCTTTACAGTTGTCATCTTTTTTATTGAATTCACGCTTTAAATGCACTAAACAAATAATTTAGACGTTGTCTTATTTTTTGTTACTAATGTCACTTTTAATAAGTTGTTGACTGTCAGTTTTAAAGGATTATATTGAAAGTAGATTTAAGACAAATAAAAATTCGATAGTGCCTAATTTTATTGTGTCTTAATCACCAACCAAATAATGAAAACTGTTTGGTAACCACACATAATGGTGGAAAAGGGACCCTATAGTTGTTTTTAGTGTGCCCTAATTACCGAGCGGTTGAAATAATTGAGCAGTTAACTTTTTATCATGCAAAGGAGGTATTAAAAATGCATTCAAAAGTTATTATTGCATCACTTGTTTTTGGGTTGTCGATAGGCTTTGCTGCTGTGGCTAGTACGAACGCTAAAGCCACTGCGCCAAAGGAAGACGAAACAGCTTACAAACTTCA
>CAMZGG010000069.1 GCA_947306345.1 uncultured Caryophanales bacterium | reverse complement strand
CGAAATATTAACATATTTATTGATACTTAGATATTAAAACAACCTGTAGTTGACAAAATGACGTCTCTACTTTGCGCATATATTATATTAAGGATATATAGTGTATTGCCCCTTATTGCATACATGGTATAATTAATAACTGCGACAGCGTTGAAGGATAATATTATTGGAAAGTTAAGATTAACTTTCCATTTTTTATTGTGTTTTAAATAGTTGCTCTTTGAATGAACTACTTTCAAAAAAGTATGAACAAATCTAAATAAAATGTATATTTTTAATCTAAAATAAGAGTTTTTTGAAAATTTGCTCTCAAAAAGATAGTTGAACTATCAAAATAATAAAAAACCAAAATTGTAGTGTAGTTTTTAAATAACTTATATTTTTAAAAATATAAAATAAACCCTCTTTAAAAAAGTCTAGCAAAGGTGGTTGACGGTTTAAAAAAATGGTTGCTAGAATAGTCGCAATTTTACTCACGCAGTTGCGCTAAGCATATGCATATAAAAGAAAAAAAGAAAGGACAAAGAAAGCACACGATATGAATAAGAAAATGGTGTTCTACATTCTTAAGAGAATTGGGTTAGGATTACTAACTTATCTTATTGTTGTGACTGTTACTTTCTGGGTCATGCAATTAGTGCCAGGTGGTCCATGGACTAGAGAAAAAGCTCTTAGTGATGCAGTTATTGCTGCTTTAAATAAACGTTATGGTCTTGATCAACCATTATTTGTTCAATATTTACGTTATTTAGGTAGAGCAATGATTGGTGACTTTGGTGTTTCCTATTATTACAAAGGTAGAGAAGTTACTGAAATCATCTTTAACGGCTTTAAAACCTCTCTTGGTGTTGGTGCCGCAGCTGCAGTCTTAGCCTTAGTAGTGGGCTTAGCCTTAGGTACATATGCCGCTACTCACCAAAATAAATTCTTTGATAGAACAATCATGGTGTTAACTACCGCTAGTGTGGCAATGCCTAGCTTCGTTACCGCTTTAATCCTCTTATATATCTTCTCTGTTAATTTACGTTTAGTGCCAACAAGCCCAGTTGGTGTTGATGGCATTGGACCATATATCTTGCCTGTTATCGCGGCCTCATTATATCCAACCGCTTATATTACGAGACTTGTTAGATCATCCACGTTAGATGTTCTTGGTCAAGATTATATGAGAACCGCTAAATCTAAAGGCTTAAAACCAGAACGTACATTAATCAAACATGGTCTTAGAAACTCTGTTACTCCAGTTATTACATATTTCGGACCAATGTTTGCTTCTATTATTACCGGTTCATTAGTTATTGAAAAAGTCTATCAATTACCAGGTGTTGGTAGAGAATTCATTAGATCGATTCAAAATCGTGACTACCCGCTTATTATGGGCACCACCTGTTTATTAGCGTTGCTATTAATTGTTTTCACTCTTGTTAGTGACGTTGCTTACATTATCGTGAATCCACGTGTTGACTTTGATTAGAAAGGAGGGAAAAGAACATGAAAAAGAACCCATTGAGTTTTCAAATTGATGTTGATAAATTCGGCTCTGCTTCTGAAAGTGAAAAAAGAAGTACAAATTTAATGCGTCCTAATTCCACGTTCTTTATGGATGGTGTGAAAAGATTCGTTAAGAATCCTGTCGCCATGGTTTCCTTCTGCTTCATTGTTATTTTATTAATCTTGGTCTTTATCGTTCCACTTTTCTATCCATATTCTTATGACGAAGTCATTTGCTACCGTTATGTTGATAGACCAGATCGTGATTTCAATAGACTAATGCCATTTACATATGCACCAGCGGAGCTAGAGGCTATCGCTAATGGCGTTCATGTTCCTCCACATATCTTTGGTACTGACTCCAATGGACACGATTTCTTCATTCGTATTTTAGTTGGTGCTAGAACAAGCTTAATTGTTGGCTTCTTTGCCGCAATCATTGTTCTTATTATTGGTGGCACTATTGGTGCTTTATGTGGCTTTATCGGTGGTAAGTTTGACTTAATTGTCATGAGAATTGTTGATGTTATTTATTCTTTACCAGATATCTTAATCATCATTCTCTTATCAGCGACATTATCCGCGGTGTTTGATGGTAATCAAGGTGGTGCATTAGCACAACTTGGTTCTGGATTCGTCGCTATCTTCGTTGTATTTGCTCTTCTTTACTGGGTAGGTATGGCAAGACTAGTTAGAGGCCAAGTCCTTGCTTTAAGAAAACAAGAATATGTTATGGCGGCACGCGCTAATGGTGCGGGTACTGGCAGAATCATCTTAAAGCACTTAATTCCTAACACCATGAGTGTCATCATCATCTCCGCTGCATTACAAATTCCAAGTGCGATTTTCACCGAATCCTTCCTCTCTTACTTAGGATTAGGTGTTAAATATCCAACCCCATCTTTAGGTAGCTTAGCGAGTGATGCTCAATCATATATCGTTAGTAATAGCACTAAAGAATTATTCTTATTCTTAATTCCTGCGATAGCGATTTGTTTAATCGTTTTATCATTGAATCTTCTCGGTGATGGCTTAAGAGATGCCTTCGACCCAAAACTACAGAAATAGGTGATCGTTATGGCTAGACAATATAAGTTATTAGAAGTTGAAAACCTCAATACATCGTTCAAGATTGACGCTGGTAAGGTCTTATCCGTCAATGGTGTTTCTTTCACTTTGGAAAAAGGTAAAGTTTTAGGCATCGTCGGTGAATCTGGTTCTGGTAAATCCGTTACCGCCTACTCCGTCATGGGTATCTTAGATAAGAACGGCAAAGTCGACAGTGGCAAAATCATCTATAACGGTACTGATTTACTAAGAATTTCTGAAAGACAAATGAGAGATATTCGTGGTAACCGTATCTCCATTATCTTCCAAGATGCGATGACTTCACTTAATCCAACTTGGACTATTGGTAATCAATTAAGAGAAGCAATTCTTACACACGCTAGAGATCCAATTGAAGCAGCAGTCTATGACATTAGAAATGCGATTGAAAGTGATGAACAAAGACTTGTCTCTATGAGAAAAGGTATTGCCCATCACCCAGATAATCAAAAACTAAAAGATGACTATGCGACTATTGAAAAGAAATTAGCGGATGATAAAGCCACTTTCGAAGTCGAATATAAGAAAGCTGTTGAACGTTATAAAGTAATGAAAAAGGAAGCGCGCGAAAAGAATAAAGCAGCGCAACCAGAATTCAAAGCAATCTACGATGGTTTTAAGAACGATCAATATGACGCTAATATTCCTCATTTCGATGAAGAAGTAGTGGTTGAAGCTAGAAGATTAAAAACCGAAATCGAAAAGGCTGATGCCGATCTCCCAATCAAGCAAGACAAACATAAACAAGCCACAGCGAACCTTAACGATTATCAAAAATCCGTGGAGGCCGCTAAGAAAGAATCTGAAAAGGCTGCTAAAGAAGCGGCTAAAAAGGCTCCAAAAGATAAAAAGGCTAAAAAAGAACCTAAAAAGAAAGAGCCAAAGCAAGTTGATGAAAAGCTTCTAGCACTTCAAAACGAAGTCTCTGAAGCTAAAAAAGAACTCAATAAGGCTATCAAAGCCACTAAGAGAAGTAGAAGACTCTTCAGAAGACATGCTAGAAAAGCTAAGAGATGGTACTACTGGGAATGTATTTCCGAATATAAGGAAACAAAATATTCCGCGAATAAGAAAGCATTAAAGATGCTTGAAGAAGTTGGTATCACAGAGCCAAAGAAGAGAATGAAACAACACCCATTTGAAATGAGTGGTGGCATGCTCCAAAGAGCAATGATTGCGATGGCTTTAGTGGAAAGACCCGACATCTTAATCGCTGATGAGCCAACAACAGCGTTAGATGTTACCATCCAAGCTCAAATTCTTGATTTGTTAAAGAAATTACAAAAAGAATATGGCATGGCTATTATTATCATCACTCACGACTTAGGCGTTGTTGCTCAAATCTGTGATGAAGTTGACATCATGTATGCCGGTAGAATCGTGGAAAGAGGAACAGTGGATGATATCTTCTATAATCCTCAACACGAATACACTAAAGGTTTATTAAACAGTATGCCTAAGCTTGATACAAAAGGTAAAAGGCTTGAACCAATTCAAGGTAACCCAGTTGATCTCTTCTGCTTACCTAAAGGTTGTGCCTTCTCAAGTAGATGTAAAGAATGTATGGAAATCTGTATTGAGAGATATCCAGAAGAAGTGCAATATGATGAGAAAGGTCACGCCGCTAGTTGCTGGAAGATGATTAAGAAACTCTATGAAGAAGGAAAAATTGACATCGTTAACGGTGTACCTGAAGGTAAACCACTAAAGTATAACGGTGCCATTATCGCCAATAAGAAAAAAGAAAGGAGCAAAAATGAACAAAGCAAATAAAGAACAATTTGATAGAGACATTAATCGTGATCCTAATCAAGATTTGTCTCTATTAGATCAAGAAGTCAAAAAAGTCAAACGTGACATCAAAGATGACGACTATATCTTGGAAGTTAAAAACTTAAAGATGTATTTCCCAATCGCGACTTCTATCTTTAAAACTGTTCCTTTAAAAGCGGTCGATGATGTTTCATTCAAGATTAGAAGAGGTGAAACATTAGGCCTTGTTGGTGAATCAGGATGTGGCAAAACTACCTTAGGCAGAGCTATCCTTCAACTCTATAAACCTACCAGCGGTCAAGTCATCTTCAATGGTGAAGAAATTAAGGGCAAAGCCGCATTACAAGAATTTAGAAAGAAAGCCACAATCGTCTTCCAAGATCCTTATTCTTCTCTTGATCCAAGAATGACTGTTAACGACATCATTAGTGAACCTCTTAGAATTCACCATACATGTCGAAAAGACGCGATGAATGCTCGTAAGGTCTATAAAGAAGAAAGCCCTGCAATTATTGCTAAAATCAAGCAACTTGAAAAAGAATATAAGGCGCTTGTGGCGCAAAAAGATGTTAGTAGATCAAAGCTCGAAAATAAGAAACAAGAACTTGTAGAAGAAAGAAAACATCTCAAAGAACTCAGAAATCAATGTAGTGAAAGATACTACATGAATAAGCGCGTCGCAGACTTAATGGAAGCCGTAGGCTTAAGTAAAGAACACGCCTCACGTTATGTACACGCTTTCTCTGGTGGTCAACGCCAAAGAATTGGCATCGCTAGAGCGTTAGCCTCATCTCCAGAATTCATTATGTGTGATGAACCAGTGAGTGCTCTTGACGTTTCCATTCAAGCGCAAATCCTTAATACATTCCAAGATTTACAAA
>CAMZGG010000068.1 GCA_947306345.1 uncultured Caryophanales bacterium | reverse complement strand
TTAAGTTTAACTAAAAGCTCGATCATTAGATGATCTGGTTTATAAGCGGGAATTAATATATAAGTATCGTTTCTAGGATAATTAACTTTTTCCATCTGCCATACATTATAAACATTAAAGGATATTTTTTAAAATATAATTGCCAATAGTATTTTATTTTGTTAGTATTAGTGAGCAAACTTTCTTTGAGCGACATTACGGCTCAAGGCGGAAGGAGAAAAAAAGTTATGAAAAAAGGTGTCCATCCAGAATACCATCGTTGCACAGTCACATGCATCTCCTGTGGTAACACATTCGAGACAGGTTCTGTCTTAAAAGAAATCAAAGTTGATACATGCGCTAACTGCCACCCATACTACACTGGCAAACAAAGATTCGTTCAATCCGATGGTCGTGTCGATCGTTTCAACCGCAAATATGGCTTAAACGAAAAGAAATAATTAAGTATCAAGGTTTAAAAAACAAAGCCCCGAGGCAAATCCGGGGCTTTTCTTTATATGGTGGCGTTTTAGGAGAAACAAGACGATTTTGCCACCTATTTACGCTAGTAATTGTTTACTAATTCTTTAGTGTTAGAGACAAGTGACTTAAAGTCATCTCTATATTTATCGTTGATGTATTCATCATTCATTCTTTCTAATAAGTGATTGAATGAGGAATCACCTTTAAATTGAGATTCAGTTAACGCTAGTGTGTATTCAGCGATATAACCAGCGAAGTCAAAGTCAGCGCGTCTAGAAACACTTAATTCTGCTTTAGTGTTAATCACTTCTTTATTAGCTTCGCTTGTTGGATCTTTATATCTAAGTGTTGTTTTGAAGAAGAAACCTTCTGGTGTTTCAGTTTTGAGTTCTAATTCATATAAGGCGACAGTGGTGTGATCAGACATGATTTCACCAGCGTCTTTATTTTTATCATCAAATTCTTCATCGCTCATTTGTCTGGTTTCATAACCAAGTAAACGATAAGAAACAACATCATCAGAGAATTCAACTTGGCACTTAGCGTCTTTAGCGACGACATATAATGATTTGCCTAATTCTTCTTCGAAGACTTTTTCCGCTTCTAATTCACAGTCAATGTAATAGGCATTGCCGTTACCGTTATCTGCGAGAGTGTAAAGTGTGTTGTTATCATGACTTCTGTAACCACAGCAGGTGAGGTAAACACCATCAGAAGCTTTTTGCTTAATTAACGTTGTTAATTCAGTTCCGGAAACTTTACCAACATTGAAGTCACCATCAGTAAGAAGGACCACTCTGTTGTTACCACCTTCGATGAAGTATTTATAAGCCATTTCATAGGCTTTTTCGATACCGTCTTCACCATATGTGGAACCACTGGCCTTAAGACCATCAACCACTCTATTTAATCTTGATTTATCTTTACCGGTTAAACCTTCACATTCAATCTTGCCTGAAGAAGCATATGAGACGATAGAAACAACGTCATCATTACCTAAGTTATCAACGAGTGTATGTAATGATGTCTTAACTAAGCTAAAGATAGAAGACATTGAACCACTCTTATCAACAAGGATAACGATATTGTTTTTAACGTTTTGTGTAATCGCAGGTTTAGCTTTAACAACAACACTCGCTAAATAGTGTTCGTTATTCCATGGACATGTATCTAATTCTAATTTGGTCACTAATGCATCATCTGTGTCATTAACGTAACCATAGGAGAAATAGTTAAGCATTTCTTCAATACGAGCGTTATTTTTTGCGTAATATAAACTACCATCATTAATTGATTCTCTAACGGTGGTGTAGGCAAATGATGTACTTGTTAAAGAAACGTTACTTGTTCTACTACCATCTTTGACTTCGACGAATGGATTTTCCACTACGTCAGGAGTGTAGTGTTCATCAGGCGTTGCGTAACTTGCTTGAGTGCCATATGAGTTTTGGTTTCCTTTTGGATTATAGTAACCGCCATATCCTCCATATCCGCTATATCCGCCATTACAACTTGCTAAGGATACTGCTAATAAACCAAGTAATAAGTATTTTGATTGTATTTTCATGTTTGGATGTCCTCCTACTAATAAGACGGAATAAATTAGGGTATCTGCTAAAAAATGCAGAAAATAAATCAACATTAAAAACGCCTTTCTAGACACGTAGAATAAAATATTTTCTACTAAAATATGCGTTTAAAACGTTTAAACGGCTACTTGAAAAGTAGGGGGTTGTCGCAAAATTTTAAAATGCTATCATATTGTCCGGTCCTATGAAAAGAACAAAACCTATTGCATTTATTACATTACTAGTCGTCGTCGCATTATGGGGTATCGCGCCAGTCGTCTCCAAATCGATTTTTGACGAGGGTCGTTATTCACCGGGTATCCTTATTGCATTACGTGGTTTATTCTCCATTATTGCGATGGCTATCATTATTAATAAAGGATTTAAGAAACTTAATAAATCTTATCTTATTTGTATACCTGCGGGCATTATTTTAGCCGCAGCCTATCTCTTCCAATTTGTCGGTTTAAAATATACCGTTCCTTCTAAAAATACATTCTTAGAAAATATCTCATGCATTACTATTCCAATCTTCATGTTTATTTTCATTAGAGAGAAACCGACATGGTATAGCATCGTTTCCGCTTTAATCTGTGTTGTGGGTTCTTTAATCCTTGTTGCAGAAGGTTTTGATTTCTTACACTTCTTCACAAGTGGCAATTTATTAGGCGATGGCTTATCCGCGATTGGTGGCTTATTCTTTGGTCTAGATATTGCCTTCACTAAAGTGTTCTGTAAAGACAAAGATCCATTACTTTATGTTTTCTTCCAAATTGTGGTCTTAACAGTAGTGGCCACTGGTTACTCATTAATATTTGAAACATATGTCTTTGATGACTTTGCGATTTCATTTAATATTTTGGATATTTTACAAGTCGTCTTCTTAGGTGTGATTTGTACCGCTGTATGTTGGGTCGCTAGAGCGTGGGCTATGAAGTCCATTGACGCTGTTACTGTTAGTTTATTAGTCCCATTATCTGCGGTTATCGCTAGTGTCTTATCTATTTGTTTACAAATTGAAGGTTTCACCTGGAACCTATTAATCGGCGGTTTAATTATTCTCTTATCCATTGCGGTTTCCGCAATATTTGATTATCGTAAAGAGTGTCAGTGTAAGAAAGATAATAATACCGAGGAGGAAGCAAAGCATGAGCAATGTCAAAGTGAACTCTGAAATAGGCCGTTTAAAAGTGGTTCTTCTTCATGAACCAGGTGCTGAACTTCATAACTTAACACCTAAGAAATTAGATGACTTATTATTTGATGATATCCCATGGCTCCCATTAGCGAAGAAAGAGCATCAAGCTTTCGCTAAGACTTTTGAAGACGCCGGTGTTAAAGTCGTTTATCTTGCTGATTTAATGAGTGAAGTATTAGATTTATCTAATGATATTAAGAATGAATTCGTAGAACAATTCATTAAAGAAGCCCATATCAGAAGTAATACTCTTAGAGAAGTCGCTACTGAATATTTAAAGAATTTTAAAGATAATAAAGAACTAGTGTTAAAAACAATCGCAGGCATTAAAAAGAGTGAATTACCTAACTATCAAGTTAAATCACTCGCTGATCATGTTGATGATTATCCATTCGTCACTGATCCAATGCCAAACTTATATTTTACTCGTGACCCATTTGCCTCTATCGGTAGTGGTGTCTCTTTAAATAAGATGTATTCCGTTACTAGAAGTAGAGAAACAATCTTTGGTGAATATATCTTTAAATATCATCCAACATATAAAACCACACCTTTATATTATTCCCGTTATGAGGATGTAAATATTGAAGGTGGTGACATCATGGTTCTAAATAACCATGTCTTAGTCGTTGGTGTTTCTCAACGTACATGTGCGGAAGCCGTTGAACGTTTAGCGAAGAATCTCTTCTATAACAATGAAACAGATTTTGATACCGTCTTAGCGTTCACTATTCCTCAAGCAAGAACATTTATGCACTTAGATACAGTGTTTACCCAAGTGGATGTTAATAAATTCGCTATTCATAAAGGCTGTTATGAAAAGTTAAAGATCTATCGAATTACTAAAGACTTTAATAACGATAAGAAAGTTAAAGTTATTGAATTAGATCAAAAACTTGAAGACGTCTTAGAATCATATATTGGTTTACCAATCACCTTAATACCATGTGGTGGTGGAGACACCATCAGTGCGGACCGTGAACAATGGTCAGATGGTAGTAACTTCGTTGCTATTGCCCCAGGTGAAGTTATCGCTTATGAAAGAAACGACATCACAAACGCTGCGCTTATAGAAGCGGGTATTAAAGTCCATATCATTCCTTCTAGTGAATTATCTAGAGGTAGAGGTGGACCAAGATGTATGTGTATGCCATTAGAAAGAGAGGAATTATAAAAATGAACTTATATAAAAGAAACTTATTAACCTTGTTAGATTTCACTCCTGAAGAAATCCAATACTTATTAGATTTATCTCTTTCTTTAAAAAAGAAAAAACACAATGGTGAAGCCCATGATGTTTTAAAAGGCAAGAACATCGTTCTTCTCTTTGAAAAAGATAGCACAAGAACTAGATGCGCTTTTGAAGTAGCCGCATCTGATTTAGGCATGAACGCTGTTTACATCGGTAGCAGTGGTTCTCAAATGGGCAAAAAAGAATCTATCGCTGATACAGCGAGAGTCTTAGGCCGTATGTTTGATGGTATCGAATATAGAGGTTTCAAACAAAAGACTGTTGAAGACTTAGCCAAATATTCTAAAGTTCCAACATGGAACGGTTTAACTGAAGATTATCATCCAACACAAATACTTGCGGACTTTATGACCATCATTGAACAAAAAGGCAAACTTAAAGGTATTAAGATGGCCTACTTAGGTGATGGTAGATATAACATGGGTAACTCCTACTTAGTAGGGGCCGCGAAGATGGGCTTAGATTATCGAATGTGCGGTCCAAAAGAACTTTGGCCTAACGAAGCGCTTAGAAATAAATGCTTAGAAATCGCTAAGAGTACTGGCGCTAAATTAACATTCACTGAAGATGTTGAAGAAGGCGTTAAAGACGCTGATGTCATCGCTACTGATGTCTGGGTGTCTATGGGTGAAGATGCTTCCGTTTGGGAAGAACGTATTAACTTATTAAAACCATACCAAGTTAATGCCCGTGTCATGTCTTTTGCGGATCCAAAGGCCATATTTATTCACTGCTTACCATCATTCCATAACCTTGAAACTAAGGTGGGTATGGAAGTCTATGAGAAGTTTGGACTCAATGGCTTAGAAGTTACTGAAGAAGTCTTTGAAGGCCCACAATCAGTCGTCTTTGA
>CAMZGG010000067.1 GCA_947306345.1 uncultured Caryophanales bacterium | reverse complement strand
CACTACTTCGCTTATATTGCCACTGATAATTTCATTAGTTCAATGATTACTAACTCACATCCAATTGGTTATGTCAGAGTTAACTGTGTCTTATCTCAATCTCAAGAATTCATTGATTACTATAAATTAAAAGAAGGAGACATGATGTACACATCTCCTGATAATATCGTTGCAATTTGGTAACCCTACTCTTTGTGGGTTCTATAATATTCCGCTTTATTTTCATACATCCTATCATCGGATAGTTTGAGAAGGTCATCTAATTCTTTATGACCATCCTTTTGATAACTATAACCGACGGAACAGGTGTATTTTGTTTCACCAACGAATTTATCAATTCTTTCAATTAGTTGAAGAACTTCTTCTTCAGTGTTTTTATGGCATACAATAGCGAATTCATCCCCACCCATACGATAAGCGGATTGTCTGAATTTACAAGCTTTTGCAAAGCAAATCGCGAGGGTCACTAAAGCTTCATCACCTGCAGCGTGTCCATGTGTATCGTTAACGCGTTTTAAGCCATTCATATCTAAAGAAACAATCGCAGTAATGTCTTTATATGCTCTACTCGTTTCAGCGTAGTAGGCTTGTCTATTTAATAAACCTGTTAAGGCATCTTTCTTCGCTAATGAGAGGATGGAGAAGACGTAATAGATAAATAACGCTACAGCGATGGTTGGACAGAATATTTGAGCGAATTCTGAGCCAAAGATAAATGGGAATACGACACCAGAAGCAAAAGAAACCGCTAATAAAGCAATAGGAATAATTTCTAAGAAACGTTTATTACTACGTTTGATAAGAATGAAGATTAAGAAGGCACAGTATAGACCTGCCACGATAAATGGTAAGTATCCTAAAGGACCTCTAACTAAATCAGCGTTATCATCTAATGCAAAGACAATACCAGTGAAGATAGAAACAATATCAACGATAAATAATACTCCAGCAGGAATAAAGACAAACCACTTCATCTTTTTAACTGTGGTAAAGATAACGTGCGCTAATAAGATAGGTGCCGCACTATATCTAATCGCCATCAATACTGTTCTTAATGTGTTATAGGCTGGTTGTTTTGCAAAATAGAATTCAACGAAAACCACAATTGATAAAACAAATACTTCACCAATAAGGAAATATAAACGTTTAGTAGCCTTTCTATCTAAGAACGCTGTTGAGATTAAGAAGATAATGAAGGCAAATAATATAAGGATTAAAATCCAGTTTTGTAATATGTACTCTTTAAACATTTCCATGGTTATATTACACCATGAAAAAAGATTTTATTCTAGAATTATCCACTCACCGTTAGTGGGATCTTGACCAACAGTCACTATGCAACCGACATAGCCATCCGCTCTACGATGACAGTGGAGTGTTGTCACCACTTTACGACGTTCTTCATCAATAATTTCAACTTTGAAACCAACATAAGTTCCGTGACGGCCAAAATAATATGTATCAGAGTCTACAACTTTGCCTCTTTGAATTTTGACACATTGAACGTTTTTATAATGAACAAATTTAACAATGTAGTAGATATCAAAAGGAAGGAAAGTAAGGGTGATAAAAATAATCATATAAAGTAACATTGGTGTTGTATTGATTTCGCTTTCACTAAGATAAATTGGAAGTAAGACAAGAAGCAAAATAGAAAGAATGCCACCACCCGCAACTAACATGATGAGCATCATTGCTTTATAGTATCTTTTTGCGTCGCTTTCTCTTTTCATTTTATTCACCACATTTATTATTAATAAAAATGTTAAAAAGTTCCACAAATATCGGAACTTTTGAAATGGATTTTTATTCTGATAATTTTTTATTCGATTTTTTATGGTCAAACAAAATCATGAAAGTGTAAGTATCAATTCGAAAGTTGGTCTATTTTTAGCAATTATTTTTCCGTTATAATGCATTCGTGAAAAGTAAATTAAAAGGCCTCTTTAACTATTTATTCTTTTGTGGTCTTCCACACAAGGATTATAACGAAGTCAGACCAATTATTTGGGCGCGTAATAGACGCATATTAAGAATTACTTCTATATTAAGTGCAATATTAGGCTTAATCCTTTTAATTGTTTGTATCTTCCAATGTGGTCACTTAATGCCATATATTTTCTTAACCGTGGGAAGTGTCGCTATCTTCTTAATTGTGATGATATTTGGTAAGAGATTTAAGAATGCTTATTTCTCATTCGCGGTTTGCTATGGACAGATGGTCTTAACTATTGTCTATGCTGTCTTATTATCACTTGATCCTAAAAATGCAGCGATACCCGCCACTAGTGTTATTGTCTTTATCGCTCTATTGCCAATCGCTATTGACGATAGACCAATTAGAATGTATGGCTTCATGGTATGTGAATGTATTGGTTATTTAATCATTTCTTCTTATTCCAAAACTCCAGAAGCTTTTAACTTAGATTTAATTAACTGCATTACCTTCACTATTATCGGCATCATCATCTATTCCGTTGTCTGTTCTAGAAACGTTAAAGAAATCTCTCATGGTGTTCGCATTGAAAGAATCCAAAATAACTTAATTACATCTTTAGCTGCAGCGGTTGAAGAAAGAGATGAGAACACAGGTGGTCACATCGTTAGAACCGAAGGCTATGTGTCCATGCTTGTGGAAAAGATTAGAAAGAAAGAAAAGTATTCTAAACTATCACGTTTATACTTTAGAAACGTCGTAATGGCGGCTCCTATCCATGACTTAGGTAAGATTAAGATTTCAGACACCATTTTAAATAAACCAGGAAAATTAACTCCCGAAGAATATGACATTATGAAAAAGCATACTGAATATGGTGCTAGTGTTATCCAAAACAGTATGCGTAGTGTCGATGATGAAAACTATATTAACGTCGCTATTAACATCGCTAAATATCATCACGAAAGATATGATGGTACAGGCTATCCAGAAGGATTAAAAGGTGAAGATATCCCACTAGAAGCAAGAATTATGTCCCTCGCGGATGTTTATGATGCTTTAATATCTAAACGACCATATAAAGAAGCCCTCCCAAAAGAGAAGGCTATCGAAATTATGAAGGAAGGGATTGGCACACAGTTCGATCCTGAACTAGCGCCTATCTTTATTGAAATCGTTCAACAGAATCAGGAAATCTGCTAGTAAAGCTTTTTATTTTCAAACTTTTTAAAGCACAAGATAGAAAGAACGAGTAATGTAGTATATTCAATAAGCTCCCAAGTATACGCAATAGCGAGTTGAATGTATACTTGTTGGTAGTTGGTGAAGTCATAGCCGCTTTGTTTATCTCGTTGATATGCTTGATACCAAGAGATAGCAGCCGTAACATCAAAGAAGAGACTAGAGAATACTAACCAGCTTGTCGCAATTGTAAGCAATACCATTGTGGTTTTAGGTTTTGTGTCTCTTCTAATAGCGTTAACAAGTAAGATAAGAGCGGTAATACCTAAGCCAAGAGCAGGTCCTCCGAAAACAAGATACATTACCGCATCAATGAGATATGAGCTCCCGTAGGCAAGAAGCACAAGACGATTTATAGCGTTAATTGTGTAACTCGCACCAAATAGAATTGCAAAAGCGGAAACAATGAATAATATTACTTCTCTAAGTTGGACACCACGCTTTTGTTTAACAACAGGAATTTCTTCTTCCTCAAAAGAGGCTTTATTTGTATAAGGCTTTTTATTTAATACTTCTTTTAAGACTTCTTCGTTTTCTAAATCCACTGATTCATCAAGTAAAGCGTCAAAGGAAACATCAAACACTTCTGCAAGATCTCTAATGTTTTCTAGTTTAGGTTCAAACTTACCGTTTTCCCAATCGGAAACAGTTTGACGGGAAATACCATCTTTATTAACTCTAGATAAACTATAGCCTAATTGTTCTTGCGAAAGGCCACGCGCTTTTCTTAGGATTCTAATTTTATCGAATAGTTTCATACCACTACTCCTCCATTTCGGCACAATTTTAAGATATGTCAGGTTCGCCTTTCTACCAAGTTAATGCTGGAATTTTCACACTTTTTTTGTCAGGTAGAACCTTACATTCACCTAAATACTATAACCATGTCGCCTAAATAAAAAAATAACGGAAATACCTCTCCGTTACATTTTTAAGCATTTATAAATAATGATTAGATTAGATGACAGTTTTATTCTTGCCTGAATTCTTACCAAAATACATCTTATTATCAGCGAGATTGACCCATTCTTCTAAGGTCATATCCTTTTGGTAATTAGATGCACCAGTGGTAATGGTGATTCTGTGTTGATTACCTTCAAATTCAAAGATTTCATTTTCAATCGCTTTTCTAAGAGATTCTAACTTATCAAAAGCGTCTTCTGAATTTAAAACGATAACAAATTCTTCACCACCATAACGGCACA
The DNA here is from genome assembly GCA_947306345.1 of uncultured Caryophanales bacterium. GTDB lineage: Bacteria > Bacillota_I > Bacilli_A > RFN20 > CAG-826 > RUG14515. The sequence goes on along the minus strand of CAMZGG010000067.1, from coordinate 994 downwards.
CAAATGAACCATTTAAAACACTCATGGTCAGCTTTGCTACTTCCTTAAGGATATAGTCACCAGCGACATGACCAAACTTATCATTAATTAACTTGAAGTCATCAATATCAAAAAGCGCTAAAACTTTAGAGGACTTATTATCTAGTTGATAGAAGTAATCATATAAACCATATCTATTATTGATTTGAGTTAATTCATCAGTTCTGGATTCATTGATAATCTTCTTTTCAAGAGATAAAGCATATCTTAAGAAGACAAATAGATAGAAGACCACGAATAGGAACACTACGACAATGTGAATGGACACTAAAGTGATTGATAACCATTTATCAATGATAAAACGTGGCTCACGGAAAGCGTCAACGACGAATATCACTATGTAAATGATTAAAGAAAGACCCGCCCAAACAATAGATCCTTTAAGATTCTTTGTCTTAGAGAAATAAGAAGTGAAGAATGATACGACACACAAGCCAATTAAATAGAAATGGAAACCAGTATGGAAACCAATCAATAATGTTGTGCCAATAATAAAGGCAAAGAACTCATTACCGCATAATAAGGCATATGGGTAGTACTTTCTCTTCTTAATAAGGAAATAAAAGAATGTATAAATTACAATGGATGCAGCATCTATCCATACGAGCATATAGAGTTTTGCAATAAGGAAAAGAACTAGATAGACGACACGTAAAATTAAATAAGCAGTGTTAGCGATGTAACAAGTTTGTTTAATTGTCTTGTAATGGTTTTCAGTGTTATCTAGAAAGGACATAAACGCTTCGTTAATAAGATTACATTATACATGAAAAATGCTGTCGGTGAATATGCCAGCATAATATATATACAAATCTACATAAAATTAAAGTAAAAGCAGTATCAAAATATATTGTTACCTAAAAGGCTTTTTATTTTATTGATAAGCACACTACTGTTTCAACATGCGCAGTCATTGGGAACATATCAACAGGTTGAACATAGTTCACTTCATACA
>CAMZGG010000066.1 GCA_947306345.1 uncultured Caryophanales bacterium | reverse complement strand
CATCATAACTACGTGTAACTGGGTTACGGTTTTTACATTTGATCATGTCCAATTTTTCTACAGTAATTAATCTCTTATCATGGAATGACTTATTTAAAGAATTCGCCAACGCTAATAAACCTTTTTTGGTTAATTCGTTAGTATATCCATACACACATTGGTTATTTTTTAATAAACGTAAGCCAACACCACATAAGGAATTAGAGTTAGTTGTTTCAACTTTACCGTTTTCAATCATGACTGAATGAGAACTACTATCTTCATAAAAGATTTCAGCGTAATCAGCGCCAGTCTCTAAAGCGGCATTGAGAACATCGATAGCTAACTTTTTACTAATCATATATATCCTCCTTTGTTAATAAATTTAATAACTGACGCAATAATACCATAATTCAAATTAATTATGATATTAAAACAACCTGTAGTTGACAAAATGACGTCTCTAATTTCCCTATATATAATAATAAGGATTTATAAGACTTCACTTTTTCTTGATATATTGTATACTTATTTGGCTGGCCGCTTCTGAAGGATAATATTATTGGAAAGTTAAAATTAACTTTCCATTTTTATTTATTTAATTTAATAAAAAATCCTGTAAATGAATACATATTAAAAAAGCAAGACTACATCAAAACAAAGTAATAAAAATACCGCTAAAAATCGAGTTTTTGAAAATTTTTCTCTCAAAAAGATAGTGAACCTATCAAAATAAGAATATTTCTTAATTGTAGTGTAGTTTTTTAAAATCTTATATTTATAAAATATAACCAAAAATGACTTTAAAAAAGTCCAACAAAGATGGTTGACTGGTTAAAAATTTGCTCGTTAAAATAGACGCAATTTTATTCACGCAGTTGCGTTATATCTAGGCTATGCATACACACTAAAAAGAAAAAAAGAAAGGAGAGGACAATATGTGGAAGAAGATAATCCTATACGTCGCTAAACGATTGTTGTTAGGCATTCTAACTTATCTTCTTGTTGTGACTGTTACTTTCTGGGTTATGCAATTAGTGCCAGGTGGTCCATGGACTAGAGAAAAAGCACTTAGTGATGCAGTTATTGATGCTCTTAATAGACGTTATGGCTTGGATCAACCATTATTCATCCAATACTTACGTTATTTATGGAAAGCTATACAAATTCCACCTGATTTTGGTGTCTCTTACTATTACAAAGGTAGAACCGTTCTCGGCATTATCAATGATGGCTTTAAAATCTCATTACCTATTGGCGCTGCCGCTGCTGTTTTAGCGTTAATCGTTGGTTTAGCTTTAGGCACATATGCCGCTACCCATCAAAACAAATTCTTTGATAGGGCAATCATGGTTTTAACTACCGCCAGTGTGGCAATGCCAAGCTTCGTTATCGCTTTAATCCTTTTATATGTATTCGCGGTTAATCTCCACTTAGTACCAACAAGTCCTGTTGGCGTCGATGGTATTGGACCATATATCTTACCAGTTATTGCCGCATCCCTATATCCAACTGCCTATATTACAAGATTAGTTAGATCATCCACTTTAGATGTTCTTGGTCAAGATTACATGAGGACCGCTAAAGCGAAAGGCTTAACACCTTCTCGTACCTTAATGAAACATGGTTTAAGAAACTCTGTGACTCCAGTTGTCACATATTTTGGCCCAATGTTTGCATCCATTATTACCGGTTCCTTAGTTATTGAAAAAGTTTTCCAACTTCCAGGTGTTGGTAGAGAATTTATTAGATCCATTCAAAACCGTGACTACCCATTAATTATGGGTACTACATGCTTATTAGCGTTACTTTTAATCTCGTTCACTCTTGTCAGTGACATTGTGTATATTATCGTCAACCCACGCGTTGACTTTGACTAGAAAGGAGGAAAAAAAGAACATGAAAAGAAACCCATTAAGTTTCCAAATTGATGTTGATAAGTTTGGTTCTGCTTCTGAAAGCGAAAAAAGAAGTACAAATTTAATGCGTCCTAATTCTACGTTCTTTATGGATGGTGTGAAAAGATTCGTTAAGAATCCTGTCGCCATGGTTTCCTTCTGCTTTATCGTGATTACATTAATCATGGTCTTTATCGTTCCAATTTTCTATCCGTATGCTTATGACGAAGTCATTTGCTATCGTTATGTTGATAGACCTGATGGTTCATTCAATAGACTAGCTCCATTTGCTTTCGCTCCAGCGGAACAAACCGCTATTGAGTCTGGTACATTTGTTTTCCCACACTTATTTGGTACCGATGCTAATGGACATGACTATTTCATCCGCATTCTTGTCGGTGCAAGAACTAGCTTAATTGTTGGTTTCTTTGCCGCGATCATTGTCTTAATCATTGGTGGTATTATTGGTTCTTTATGTGGCTTTATCGGTGGTAAGTTCGACTTAATCGTCATGAGAATTGTCGATGTTATTTATTCGTTACCGGATATTTTAATTATCATTCTCTTATCTGCGACATTAGCAGCCGTCTTTGATGGTAATCAAGGTGGCGCGTTAGCGCAGCTTGGTTCAGGCTTCGTTGCGATCTTCGTTGTCTTCGCCCTCCTTTATTGGGTTGGTATGGCAAGACTAGTTAGAGGTCAAGTATTGACCTTAAGAAAGCAAGAATATGTCATGGCCGCACGCGCTAATGGTGCAGGCACTGCGAGAATCATTTTTAGACACTTAATTCCTAATTCTATGAGTGTCATTATCATTTCCGCCGCATTACAAATTCCAAGTGCAATCTTCACCGAATCCTTCCTCTCTTATTTAGGATTAGGTGTTAAATATCCAACCCCATCTTTAGGTAGCTTAGCGAGTGATGCTCAATCATATATCGTTAGTAATAGCACTAAAGAATTATTCTTATTCTTAATTCCTGCGATAGCGATTTGTTTAATCGTTTTATCATTGAATCTTCTCGGTGATGGCTTAAGAGATGCCTTCGACCCAAAACTACAGAAATAGGTGATCGTTATGGCTAGACAATATAAGTTATTAGAAGTTGAAAACCTCAATACATCGTTCAAGATTGACGCTGGTAAGGTCTTATCCGTCAATGGTGTTTCTTTCACTTTGGAAAAAGGTAAAGTTTTAGGCATCGTCGGTGAATCTGGTTCTGGTAAATCCGTTACCGCCTACTCCGTCATGGGTATCTTAGATAAGAACGGCAAAGTCGACAGTGGCAAAATCATCTATAACGGTACTGATTTACTAAGAATTTCTGAAAGACAAATGAGAGATATTCGTGGTAACCGTATCTCCATTATCTTCCAAGATGCAATGACCTCGCTTAATCCAACTTGGACAATTGGTAATCAGTTAAGAGAAGCGATTCTTACACACGCTAGAAACCCAGTTGAAGAAGCTGTCTATGATATTAGAAATGCGATTGAAAGTGATGAACAAAGACTTGCCTCTATGAGAAAAGGTATTGCCCATCACCCAGATAATCAAAAGCTTAAAGAAGACTACGCAACTATTTCACAAAAGCTAATCGATGATAAAGCGGCTTATGAAGTCGAATATAAGAAAGCAGTAGAACGCTTTAAACAAATGAAAAAGGACGCGAAAGAGAAATTCAAGAACTCTCTTCCTGAATTCGCCGCTCGTCTTAAAGCCGTTGATACTGGTAATTACGAAGATGCACCAATTCCTCATTTTGAGGAAAACATCCAAGAAACCGCTGATAAACTCACAGCGACTATTAGAAAATCTAAAGCCAACTATGATGCTCAATTAACTACATTCAACGAAGTTAGTAAAGAAGGCATCAAAGTCAAAACTAAAGCGGAAAAAGTCGAATTAGTTAAAAAGGCTAAGAGACTTAAAAGAGATATCACTAAATACAAGAGACATGTTGGTAGAGCCAGACGTATATTCCGTGCTGAATGTGCCTCTAGTTATATGGAAACAAGATATTCCGCAAACAAGAAAGCTATTAAGATGCTTGAAGAAGTCGGTATTACTGAGCCAAGAAAGAGAATGAGACAACACCCATTTGAAATGAGTGGTGGCATGCTCCAAAGATGTATGATCGCCATGGCTTTAGTGGAAAGACCAGACATCTTAATCGCTGATGAACCAACTACCGCGTTAGATGTTACCATCCAAGCCCAAATTCTTGAGTTATTAAAGAAATTACAAAAAGAATACGGTATGGCTATCATTATCATCACTCACGACTTAGGCGTCGTGGCCCAAATCTGTGATGAAGTAGACATCATGTATGCCGGTAGAATCGTGGAAAGAGGAACAGTGGATGATATCTTCTATAATCCTCAACACGAATACACAAAAGGCTTGCTAAACAGTATGCCTAAACTTGACACCAAAGGTAAGAGACTTGAACCAATTCAAGGCAACCCAGTTGACCTCTTCTGTTTACCAAAAGGCTGTGCCTTCTCAAGCAGATGTAAGGAATGCATGGAAATCTGTATCGAAAGATATCCAGAAGAAGTGCGATACGATGAAAACGGCCACGCCGCTAGTTGCTGGAAGATGATTAAGAAACTCTATGAAGAAGGAAAAATCGATATCGTTAACGGAACACCAGAAGGTAAACCACTAGTGTATAACGGTGCGATTATCGCTAATAAGAAAAAAGAAAGGAGCCGTCATGAGCAAAGTAAATAAGGACATCGTTAATGATAAAGATATGAACTTTGATCCAAATCAAGATTTGTCTTTATTAGATAAAGAAGTCAAAGAAGTTAAACGTGATATCAAAGAAGATGACTACATCCTTGAAGTTAAAAACCTCAAGATGTACTTCCCAATCGCGACTTCTGTATTTACTACTGTTCCTTTAAAGGCGGTCGATAACGTTTCTTTCAAAATGAGAAGAGGCGAAACCTTAGGCCTTGTTGGTGAGTCAGGATGTGGCAAAACTACTTTAGGTAGAACCATCCTTCAACTCTATAAGCCAACAAGTGGTGAAATCATCTTTAACGGTAAAGAAATTAAAGGTAAAGCCGCACTCAAAGAGTTTAGAAAGAACGCTACCATTGTCTTCCAAGATCCGTATTCATCTTTGGACCCAAGAATGACAGTTAATGACATCATCTCTGAACCTCTTAGAATTCATCACACCTGTGCCGCGGATGCATTAAAGGGCCGTGTAGCTTATAAAAAAGAAGGCCCTGCCGCCCAAGCAAAAGTGGAACAACTAAGAAAAGAACTCAGGGAACTTCTTAATAATAAAGATGAAAGCGCTAAGAAGTTAGACGCTAAGCGTCAAGAACTCAAAGATGCTAGAAAGTATCTTAATGATCTCAGACTTGCTTGTAGTGAAAAATACCACATGAACAAGAGAGTTGCAGACCTAATGGAAGCAGTTGGCCTTAGTAAAGAGCATGCTTCACGTTACGTACACGCATTCTCCGGTGGTCAACGTCAAAGAATTGGTATCGCTAGAGCGTTAGCATCATCTCCAGAATTCATTATGTGTGATGAACCAGTTTCCGCTCTTGACGTTTCCATTCAAGCGCAAATCCTTAATACATTCCAAGATTTACAAA
>CAMZGG010000065.1 GCA_947306345.1 uncultured Caryophanales bacterium | reverse complement strand
ACGATACAATTCTTAAACTTGACCTTTTAGGTCACGTTGACCCAATGGCGTTAAAGATGATGTCTGACTTAACGGGTGTTAAGCTTCAAGACATTCCAATGAACGACCCTAAAGTTCTTTCCTTATTCTCCAGTGCGGAAGCTTTAGGCATGGAACATGACTACACCAATTCAAAGACTGGTGCGCTTTTACTTCCTGAATTCGGTACTGAATTCGTTAGAGGCGTTTTGGAAGAAACAAATCCTAAATCATTCTCAGACTTAGTTATTATTTCTGGTCTAACCCATGGTACTGGTGTCTGGCAAGGTAACTCTGATGAACTCGTCAAAGCGGGTACTGCGACATTACAAGAAGTTATCGGATGTCGTGACGATATTATGACCTATCTCATCAGTAAAGGTATTCCAAGTAATATCGCCTTTATGATTATGGAAGATGTCCGTAAAGGCCGTGGCTTAAAAGAACAATATGAAGAAATTATGAAGGCCAATAAAGTGCCTGATTGGTATATCGAATCATGTAAGAAGATTAAGTACATGTTCCCTAAAGGCCACGCCGTTGCCTACGTCACAATGGCGGTCAGAGTAGGTTACTTTAAAATCTACTATCCTTTAGAGTTCTATGCCACCTTCTTTACCGTGAGAAGTAAACAATATGACATCAAGACCATGATCAAAGGAAAGGATGCCATCATTAGCAAAATTGAAGAATTAAGGACAAAACAAAGAATTTCCAATGAAAAGCTTTCACCAAAAGAAGCAGAACAATTAAAGACATTAATTAACGCTTTGGAAATGGTGCAAAGAGGTTATTCTTTCTCCAATATTGATCTATATCGTAGTGATGCTTCTAAGTTTGTCGTGGACTATGAAAGCAAATCACTTATTCCTCCATTCATCACCATTGATGGTTTAGGTGAAAACAACGCTATTACTGTTGTTGAGGAAAGAAAGAACGGTGAATTCTTCTCCAAGGAAGATTTACTAAGAAGAACAAAACTCACATCTACCAATGTCCAAGACTTAACAGACATGGGTGTTTTAGATTCACTCTCCGAGAGCGATCAACTTTCATTATTTGATTTCTAAGCGGGAAGTAGCACAGCTTGGTAGTGCGCTCGCTTCGGGAGCGAGAGGCCGTGGGTTCGAATCCCATCTTTCCGACCATCGATTAGTGTGCCCTGTTTACCAGGGCTTTTTATTAAAGCATATTGCTACACATTTAATTCATTAAATAAGATAATAAAGTCATGAAAACGATTTATCTCGCAGGTGGATGCTTTTGGGGAGTGGAACATTTCTTCTCATTAGCCAAAGGAATTATTAATACTGAAGTCGGCTACGCTAACGGTACTTTAGATTACCCAAAATACGAAGATCTAAAGCATGGACTAGATGACGCTAGTGAAACTGTGAAAATCGACTATGACGAAAATGTCATATCTTTAGAAAAGATTCTTGAACTATATCTTCGTGTCGTCGATCCATATTCAGTTAACAAGCAAGGCGAAGATGAAGGCGTGCAATATCGTACAGGCGTGTATTATCAAAACGATAGCGATAAAGAGGCAATTAAAAAATATTTCGATAATGTCTTAGAAAAAGATTACAAAATCGAAGTGGTAAAACTTAATAAATTCTTTGCCGCTGAAGAGTATCATCAGGATTATCTAAATAAGAATCCTCAAGGATACTGCCATATCAATATGGCTAAACTCAAACCTGAAGAAAGAAAATAAGTTTATCTATATAGCAAGATTGTCATTCTTATTGAATGACTTTTTTGTGGATAATAAGACGAACATAAAAAGAGGAATAGTATATGAAACGTACAAAAATGACGGTTTTTTCTTTGGCGATGGTGGCTATTTTAGCTGCGTGTAATAACGCTCCAAAGAAAGAATATAACATCACACTAGTTAATCCTAGCGACACCACAATGGTGACAAGCAATGTCAAACAATATATCAATGACATGAAGATGCAAGAAATCCAATACAAAGCTGAAGGTGGCGACATTTATAAGATTTGGGATTTATATGGTGAAGAAGGTATTGATATCGATGAAGGCAGCAAAGCTGATGCCGATAGAGTCTATCTTGATACAGGTGATGTAAACGGCAAAAACCAAACAGTGAGAAACTCCACTCCTGATCGTAGTGATAAGAACACCGGTATTGATTTAGCCTTTAATGTCAAAGAAGGACACGAAAAAGAAGAATACAAAGTATTAGTCAGTAGAGATGAAAACTTTGAAAACGCTAAAGAGTACGTCACAGGCGAAAACTCAGTTAATGTTAAGAACTTATTTATTAATACCCAATACTACTGGAAAGTAGTGGCGGACGATGAAGAATCTGCAGTCGGCACATTCACCACAGGCAATTATGTCCGTTGGATTAGCGCACGCCCATTATTTAACGTTCGTGATAATGGTGGCTATATGACTGATTCTGGTAAGAGAGTTAAACAAGGTCTTGTTTATAGAGGTGGTGAAATCACTATTAAGACATGGGGCGACCACTCCTTAACCGCTACTGAAGAAAGTAAGAAAGTCTTCAGAGAAGATATGGGCATGGTCGGTGGTCTTGAAATCGACTTAAGAGGTACTGGTGATATCGGTGACGGCTATAAAGCCAACGCTTTCGCTGAAGATGGTGACATTTCTTATGAAATGCTTGCGATTAAATCCTATAACGAAACATTCTCCAAAGATGGCACAGGTGCTACAAACGCTACCAAAGCCAGACAAACGGTTGCTACCATCTTTGAACGTTTAAAAGAAGCGAATCAACATCCAGTTTATTATCACTGCTATGGTGGTGCGGACCGTACAGGTACCTTAGGCTTTTTGCTTAATGGTTTATTAGGCGTTAGTTATAGTGACTTAGTCATCGACTTTGAATTAACTTCCTATAGCTCCATTAATAATGAACACATTAGAAGTCACTTACGTGATCACCAATATGACCATTGGCGTAATCTTATTAACTTCGTTAAGACAGATACCACAAATGGTTATGAATATGATGAAAGCAAACCATTGAAAGATAACATCTATAATCTATTAAACGTCGGTTGTAATGTCCCAACAGAAACATTGGATACAATCAGGAACATTATGCTTGAAGATTAATCAAAATAGTTTGATGAAATGACCACTCCACGCGAGTGGTTTTTTCATTTCTCAATCGTTATTATTGATAATTAATAACTATTGAATGTATAATATCGTCGGTCATATTTAAGGAGAATTAATTAAATGGCAAAAATTACATATGTACACGGCCGTGAAGTGTTAGACTCTCGTGGCAATCCAACAGTCGAAGTCGAAGTCCGTTTAGATGACGGTACACGCGCTTCCGCCATTGTCCCATCAGGTGCTTCCACAGGTGAATCTGAAGCTCTCGAATTAAGAGATGGTGACAAAGCTAGATATTTAGGTAAAGGTGTCTTAAAAGCCGTTAAGAACGTTAACGAAGTTATCGCTCCAGCAGTCTTAGGCTTAGAAGCCACACAACAAAACAAATTAGATGCTATCTTACTCAAGTTAGATGGTACTCCATTCAAAAAGAACTTAGGCGCTAACGCCACATTAGGTGTTTCCTTAGCCGTTGCTAGAGCCGCTGCTCAAAGCTTAGGTTTACCATTATACCGTTACATCGGTGGTGCTAATGCTAAAGTCTTACCAACACCATGTATGAACGTTATCAACGGTGGTGCTCACGCTGAATCCACAGTTGACTTCCAAGAATTCTTCATCATCCCAGCTGGCTTCGATACATTCCGTGAAGCCTTAAGAGCCGGTGTTGAAGTGTTCCACGCTTTAAAGAAAGTCGTCAAAGGCAAAGGTTATGAAACCGGTGTCGGTGACGAAGGTGGTTTCGCTCCATCCTGCAAGAATGGTAACGAAGAACCATTAGAATTAATTGAAGAAGCTATCAAGAATGCTGGTTACGAAGTTGGCAAACAAATCTTCTTAGGTATGGACGTTGCCTCTTCTGAATTCTATGATGCCGATACAAAGACCTACACCTTAAGCAAATCCGGTGAAGGTTCCTATGATAGCAAGGGTTTCATTGCTTACTTACAAAAGTTAGTTAAAGATCACCCAGCCATCATCACCATCGAAGATGGTTTAGCGGAATCTGACTGGGAAGGTTGGGCCGAATTAACAAAAGAACTCGGTGGCAAAATCCAACTCGTTGGTGACGACTTATTCGTTACAAATCCTGCCTTCTTAAGAAAAGGTATCGATAACAACGTTGCTAACTCAATCTTAATTAAAGTTAACCAAATCGGTACATTAACAGAAACATTAGACGCTATCCGTTTAGCCCAAACAAACGCCTACACCACAATGGTTTCCCACCGTTCTGGTGAAACAGAAGACGTTACAATTGCTGACTTAGCCGTCGCCGTTAACGCTGGTCAAATCAAAACCGGTTCTGCTTCTAGAACAGACCGTATGGCCAAATACAACCAATTATTAAGAATTGAAGAAGAATTAGGCGACGAAGCTCAATACCTCGGCTTAAAAGCTTTCAAAAATCAAAAGTAATTGATTAACGAAAAAACAAATAAAACTTCCGTCCAATCGGAAGTTTTTTTGTATTTATCGAATAAACGTGCTATCTTTTTTAAGAGGAAATAATTATGAAATCATTAATTAAATATAGTTTAGTATTATTGGCAGCTTTTTCTTTAGGTGCGTGTGGCGTTAACGAAAACACAAACACTTCTTCTAAAAGCATTAGCACAATCAGCGTTAGTAGCCTTCCTGAAGGCTCAGGAGTAAGCCGTGAAGCATTTGATAGTGAGGCTAATAAAATCACTGAATATAAGACCGCTAAGAAGATTACCTTTAACTTTGAATTTCATGAAACCTTAAGTGGTTCATGGTATATGGCTACAGATAACAAAGGAAATAGATTACCAGATGGTACAGATATTTATGCTACAAGCCAAAATGTCTTTAATCTCACAGATAAGGGCGGTTATGAAGTTGAAAACAAAGGTGGAGATTTACCAACCAACGCCATGAATACTTATACAGCTGGTTTGCATCCTAATACATTAAAACAGTGGATTAGCAATTGTAACTCTGATAAACAATCACATGAAAAGAACCCAGACTATATGCCTGGATATGAAGAGAAATTCTTTTTAAACCCACTAAGAATGTATTACAAGATAACAACCGCAAGAGTGGGGGATGGTACAACTGTGGACGGTACCTATTCTTGCATCGAAGAATATGATGCTACTTTTAGAAATGATGGATATGTTGATACATTTACCTATAAAAAGACGTTAGAAGTCGATGGTTCTGTTAGACGAGGTATGGAATCAGCAGAACAAGTAAAATGTACACATACACTGCTTGAGAAGTGCACAATGCAATATACCTTTGAATAATTATTATAAATAAAGATAAAGAAAAAACCGACAATAGGCTGTCGGTTTTATTTTTTAAGTTGGTGCCCGGGACCGGAATCGAACCGGTACGGTATCGCTACCGCAGGATTTTAA
>CAMZGG010000064.1 GCA_947306345.1 uncultured Caryophanales bacterium | reverse complement strand
TAGATAATATTAATGAAGCAGTACCAAATCCTGCTGTTGGTTTTCTATTAATTGTTTTATCTTGTTTCTTTATCTTCTTAACATGACTTACAACAATGATGGCCAATATGAACACCAGTGAACATATAGTTAATAACACTATTCTTATGGTAATAAGGGTATTTATCTGGGCTTGAGTGACTTCATAGTCTCTCATGACCTCATCAAATGCGTTTTTAGCCCAGTCTAGAGGCCAGAAACCTCTATCGCCTAAAAGATATATGCCAAACACTAATATGATGCTTATAAACATGCATATGATAGCAAAGAAGAAAACCACTACAGAGATGATTAATGCTAAGACAAATCCTAAGATAGCTTGCCCCACCACTATAGCGTCACTAATAAGCGCTGTTGCTAAAGCGGACATAATTAAAATAAAGCAGATAATAGCAATTATTTTTATTTCTTTTCTCATAGCACTTTTATATTAAGTGGTTTTATTAGATAAGTCTAGAATTCAGGACCTTTGTACTCGTCTTCAAATTCTGGATTTTGATTTGGTTTTCTTTTTGGATAGTCAACTTCTCCACCACACTTTGGACATCTATCGATTGTGTAGGCATAGTATGGAGAATCACAATATGGGCAGTTCTTTAAGATTGGTTCTTCTTGTAAGACCATTTCACTTTGACTGATGTGTTTTATACGACGTATCGCTAAAACTTGTGAAACGATGAGGTATGTAAATACCACGACCCAGAAAACTGAGAAGATAATAAGTGGAGTTTCAACATAGTAATACGGTTTCATAACCACATCATTGAATTTAGTAAATGAGTTATTCACAACGGTGAACACATTAGCGTTCTCTCCTGATAAACCATAGTACATATCACTATTAAATGTCTTTAAACGATATTCAGTAAGGATATTGTCAGTATCATTACCTTGAGTACCTTCATAGGCCCATCTACCATCATCCATTTTGCTATAGGTGATAACCCAGTGTTTTTCATCACTGTAGTGGGTGATGTAATAAGAAAGACCATAGTTTTCCATTCTATATGATTCAACATTAGTGACACTATGGAATACTGGAGTGATACCAGTGTTATCTAAGAATGATTGGAAAGTAATCTTTAATTGATTCTCTTCCTCATCAGTTAGAACATCCGCAGTATCATCAATGTTAATTGTGGTGTCATAAGTTGTGGTATTGATCTTTTTAGGAACGTGATAAGCGAATGTATAGATAATCGCTAATGGGATGATAAGAATAAGCGCAAAAATGAGGATAGATATCCATGATGACTTTCTATCTTTACTTTGTAAGGTGTCACTATAAAGGGTGCGTGGTCTACAGTGTCTATCATAGTAGATATAACAGTAAGCCCCTGGAAAGTAAAAACGACTATATCTAATGACTCTATTTCTTATAGGTGTACTGGAGTTATATTGCTTTGAATGGAATCCACCACCAGTGTGGAAACCACCTCCACTAAAACCTCCACCAGAAGAATGCGGCATACTCTTTACTCCTTTATTCCCTAGATAAGTATATTACTTATCCTTAACTAATTAAACAACAAACATGGTCACAATGATATTTAAGAAATCATAGAGACCATGAGCAAATGAAACACCAAGGTATTTAAATCTCTTGATAAAGTATTTGGCAAAGCCAAACACTAAACCAATACCAAAGGTAAATAATACTTGAAGAGGAGAGCCATTAATTAAATGCCACATACCAAATAATGCTGAGGCAATAATGACACCAATCCATTTATTCTTATTAAAGAATGAGATAAATGTCTCTTGATAATAGACTCTGAATATAAGTTCTTCTACTGGACCGATAATTAGGAAAAATAAGAATATAGCATATAGTAAGGTGCCTAAATCAAAGTTCATATGCGCCCCCACTAAGGAAACACCACACCAAGCAGGTATAAAGGCAATACCTAATGATAAGACTAGTGCTATAGCTAAACCGATAAGGTACTGCCAAAAGTTTTTAAGTTCAATATCAATCTTAACATCAGTTAACTTAATCGCGATAAAGGCAGTAACACCGTTTAATAGGTTCATAGAGACACTAAATAATCTTTTAAGGATTAGATTATCTTTAAAAGGGTTAAGACCACCTAGAAAGGTGAATACACCAATTAGTATTGTAGTAACTATTAAGACAATAATTTTCTTTTTCATCATTAATAAGAATATACCGAACTATTTTTTGCTTCAATAATAGATTACTGCTATACTTTTAGCAGTTTTATAACATTCCTACGTCTAATAGGTGAGGACAAGAACAGAACTATGAAAAAGAAGCTAATCCTGTTGCCAATATTATTAGTGCCATGCTTTTTAAGTGCATGTGATTATAGAACTGAGCATATTAAACTCCAGGAAATACTCGATATTAATGATGGCCATGATTCTAGAATTTATGTCACAGAAGGAATAGCTGAAACAAACTACGAGTATTTTGATAATATAGACTATGATTTATCAGCCTACAAAATCTTTCAAGAGAATCTGAAAGACGCTGAGTTGGTTGGTCTCACCGACGGTTTAGGAAATATCAATGAGTTTGTTAGTTATAGTTTTAATTTAAACGATAAATATAAAAAGATGAGTTCTTTTTTCATCTACACATATAAAGATGGAACCGTTATCACATACTGTAATACTGCTGTTTGGCCAATCGGCCCAAAAGACCAATACACCAAATACAAAGTAGATAAGACCACTGCTGACGCCATATTTGAGCAAACAAAAGCTTTCATCCAAAGCGTAGAAGAATATGGGCGTGCTAAAAAGGAAGAAGCTAGGCAAAAAGCTTCTTTGTCAAACTTCTTTGAAGCGTTTAAAAACAAGGCTGACAGAAAAGTCGATTACTACATCCATGCAAGAGCATATCATATTGACGCTAACGAGGCCCTAATAGCCGATTTAATGGACCTAGACTATGAAGAGGTTGATAGAATATACGATCCATTTGCCACTACGTATAGTCGCTTCATAAAATGCAACATCAACGACGACTGGACTTTTATCATAGATTCCTCTTGTTCATTAGCGAAAATCACTTATAAGTATGAAGGGAAATATCGTCCTGCTAGTCTTGAAGTGTACTACAAGGTCAACGTTCAAAAGCTTAACACCATCATGGAAAAACTAGAAAGTGTTGTCGAAGAACAAAGACTCGAAGAAGAACAATCTGATAATGTTATCATTCGATAAAAGGAGCAATACTTATGAAAAACAAATTATTCCTATTACCAGCACTCTTAATACCAGTCTTTTTAAGTGCGTGTTCCTATAGAACAGAACATATCGCCTTAGAGGAATTCTTTGATATCCGTACTGACTATGACTCTACTTTTGTGTTTGAAGAGAATAACAGAAGAAAAGAATACGAATACTTTAACGATACCGACTATAACGGTAAGGTCATGGATATTATTAGGGAAAACTGTAGTGACGCTAAATTAATAGGTAAGAAGGATGGATATAAGACTGGTTGGAGAATAGATACACTTACCTATAGATTCCGTCTTGTTGATGACTATAAGAAAATGGACTGCTTCGTCATCACTATTTATGAAGATGGTGACTTATATACCTATGCCTGTGGCAGTGGCTGGCCAATTGGTCCAGAAGATCAATACACCGCTTATAAGATTAGTGATGAAGCCGTGGAAAATATCTTCTCTAAAGCCAACGCTTATGCTGAAGAGTTAGAAACCTACTTCAAAGAGGAAGAGGATAAGGCCAAAGAGAAAGCCACTATTGATAACTTCTTTACTGAATATAGTAAGTTAGATAAAAGAACTGTTACATATCGCGTGGAAGCTAGACCATATAGAGGTCGTATGGGTTATATGGAATTCAATATTGAAGATACTGATGGTGATATCTTAGAAGACATGACCGCTTTAGAGTATCAAGCATCTGAAGATAACTCCTATTATGGTGGTGAAACATTCTCGTGTTGCGTTAATGACAATAGTTGGAGTTTAAACTTCAGAAGCGATTACAAGCCATATGCTTATATGTATTATATGTATGAAACTAAATATGGAGATCGTGCCGTTATCCAATATTACGATGTAAATCAAGAAAAGCTAACAGCCTTAGATAATAAACTCTATGACAAAATAAAAGACCAGCTACCTGAACAAGAAGATTAAGCTGGTCTTCTTTTTTTATTCTTCTTTAAATGGGTTTTCTGTTGGATATGGAAGATTCTTTGGTTGGTTATAACCAATCTTTTCCGCATTTAGATATTTAAACACTTCATAGATGGCTTTACCTTGATGACCAAAGACTACCGCACCATGGTGTGGGAAACCATTTTCAATTAAGACGTGTCTATAGAATCTATTCATTTCCTTAATAGCGAAGACACCAATTGAACCAAATGAATGAGTGGCCACTGGTAAGACTTCACCTTCAGCGACATACGCTAATAAGTGGTTATCAGAAGTAGATTGTAATCTATAGAATGTAATGTCTCCTGGTTTGATATCACCTTCTAATGTGCCATTAGTGACTTCTTTTGGAAGGGCTCTAGCCATAATCTTTTGATATTTCATTTCTGGCTTACAGAGTAAGGCGGTGCAAGTATTGCCACAGTGGAAGCCCATAAATGTATCTCTAAAGGCATAATCATATTTTCCTTCGATATCTTTCTTATAGAGTTCTTTTGGTAAGGTGTTGTTGATATCAAGTAAGGTGACTGGTGATTCACTCACACATGTGCCAATATATTCAGATAACGCACCATAGATATCAACTTCACAAGATACTGGAATACCTCTCATTGTTAATCTAGAGTTAACATAGCAAGGAACAAAACCAAACATCGTTTGGAAAGCTGGCCAGCATTTACCCGCGATAGCGACATATTTTCTATAGCCTTTATGTTTTTCTACCCAGTCCAAGAGTGTTAGTTCATACTGCGCTAATTTAGGTAAGATTGAAGGTATTTTATTGCCAGCGCCTAAGTCTTTAGCCATATCTTCTACGACTGCAGGGATTCTTTCATCATTTTCGTGTTTCTTAAATGATTCAAATAAATCTAATTCACTATTTTCTTCAACTTCGACATTGATGTTATAGAGTTGCTTAATAGGCGCATTACACGCTAAGAAGTTTTGAGGTCTAGGACCGAAGGTAATAATCTTTAAATCATTTAAACCAATAATTGTTCTAGCGATTGGTAAGAAGTTATGGATTTGATCCGCTAAATCATCCGCATCCCCCACTGGGTTTTCAGAAATATAAGCGTTAATGTTTCTTAGCTTTAAGTTATAGGATGCATTAAGTAAGCCGCAGTAAGCATCCCCTCTATCACTAGAAAGAACACCGATGTTTTCTTCTTCCGCGGCGATAAACATCTTTGGACCATCAAAGTGTTTTGCTAATAAGGTTTCACTAATTTCTGGACCAAAGTTACCAAGGAAGACCACTAAAGCGTTACAGCCATTAGCCTTAACATCTTCTAATGATTTAACCATGTCGATTTCACTTTCAAAAATACAGACAGGGCATTCATAGATGTCGTCTTTGTTATATTTATTTTGGTAAGCTTCTACTAAAGCTTTTCTTCTTTTGATGGATAATTCAATTGGAAAGCAGT
>CAMZGG010000063.1 GCA_947306345.1 uncultured Caryophanales bacterium | reverse complement strand
GATGGCTTTTTATTTAACTCTAATAAAAAGTTTTCTATAATGAATTCAAAGATGGAAAACTTCAATTTATTACAAATTACTACGCTTAAGGCGGCTACTTTTTATCTAGATAACACAATGACTGTTAGACAAGCATTCGAAAAGTTTGCTTTTCACAAATTCACTGTCGTACCTGTCTTAGATAACGAAGGTCATTATGTTACTTCCTTATCAGAAGGTGACATCTTGAGATTCATCCATGCTAGTGGTGGTTTCAATCTCGCTTTAGCGGAAAAGACAAACATCTTAGAAATTGAAAGATATCGTCCATATAATGCTGTGTCAGTAGATGCGACATTAGATGAACTCTACGCTTTAGCGTTGTCCCAAAACTTCATCCCAGTCGTTGATGATAGAGAAGTCTTTATTGGTATCGTTAAAAGAAGAGACGTTTTCATCTATCTTAAGAAACAAATTGATAACAAATAAGGAGATAACATATGCTCTGGACATTAAAGAAATGCTACTATCGCATTAATCAAAAAGTTTTAAAATTCGCGATGTGTTTTATGAACTGGAAAGAACCTCAACTATTAGAAGGTGAAGGCGCTGTTTTAAAACTTCCTCAATTAATTAAAGATAAAGGATTAAATAAGATACTTGTCGTTACCGATAAAGGCTTAATGAGTATCCACTTATTGGACCCATTATTTGAAGAATTAAAGGCACAGGGTATTGAATATTTCGTTTATGATGGTGTGCAACCAAACCCCACAATTCCTAGTATCGAACAATGTAGAGACATGTATTTAGATAATAACTGCCAAGGTATTATCGCCTTTGGTGGTGGTTCCCCAATGGATTGCGCGAAAGCTGCTGCCGCAAGAGTGGTCAAACCTAAGAAATCAGTGCGTAAGATGAGAGGCTATTTAAAGGTCGGTAAAAGTCTTCCTCCATTCTTTGCGGTACCTACAACTGCTGGTACAGGTTCAGAAACAACAGTGGCCGCTGTTGTCACTGATCCAGAAACTCATGAAAAGAATGCTATTTCTGATCCATGCTTAAGACCTAAATACGCAGTATTAGATCCAGCATTAACAATTGGTTTACCTCCACATATCACTTCCACAACTGGTATGGATGCTTTAACACACGCTGTTGAAGCCTATATTGGTAAGAGCAATGTTAAATCCACAATTAAGTATGCAGAAGATGCTACTAAGTTAATTCATGATAATTTAGAAAAAGCTTATAACAACGGCAAAGACATGGAAGCGAGAGAGAATATGCTTAAAGCTTCTTTCTATGCTGGTAGTGCATTTACTAGGGCGTTTGTGGGCTATGTGCATGCAATTGCTCATAACTTAGGTGGTATGTACAATACTCCACACGGTTTAGCGAATGCCGTCATTCTTCCATATGTTTTAGATTGGTATGGTGCTTCCGCTTATAAGAGACTTGCTAAATTAGCAGATCTCATTGGCATCACTAAAGAAGAAATGACCAATGAAGAAAAGGCTGAAGCCTTTATCGCTGAAGTTAGAAGAATGAATCAGGCGATGAATATTCCAGATAAATTCGACTTCATTAAAGAAGAAGATATACCTACCCTTGTTAAGCGTGCGCTTAAAGAAGGCAATCCTGGTTATCCAGTGCCAAAAATCATGAATGAAAAAGAATGTGAAAAAGTCATTCGTTCATTAATGAAATAAGTTTATAATCAATAACTGTATGAAAAAGAAAGCAAAGATTATTATCGGTATTTCATGTGGCCTTGTGGGCGCTTTAGTTCTCGCAGTCGCTATTCCTTTTACAATCCTTGGGGTGAAGACCGCTAATTTAGAAAAGGATTATTCTTATTTAAAGACTGACGCTAACTACGCTAATAAAGTAGAAGTGGAAGGACTTGAATTAGTTACGCAACATGTTTCATGTGGTTATGCCTCTATTGAAATGATTTCTTCCTATTATGGTAAGAAAGTCACAGAAGATGAATTAGATGCCCGTAATGGTGCAGTTTCAACCGCTTCATCTAGTGGCTTTAAAAACGAAATCAGCAAATGTATTCCTAACAAAGAATTCAAGATGAGTTCATATTTAAAACATGATGCTCTTTTAAAAGAAATCCATAATTCCTTAAAAGCTGGTAATCCGGTGGCACTTGAATGGGCCGCTAAATATGAAAACGAATGGACATTACATTTCTCAGTTATCCAAGGATTAGATTTAGGCAACGATAATATTACTGTCTATAATCCATATGGCTATATTGAAAACATCCATGTTGATGAGTTTATCAACCGTGCCTCATTCAAAGCCTATGATAATATTCCATTATTCTTAAACTTTGGCTTTGCCTTTGGAGCGTTTGATAAGAATACAATTTTCTACGCCAAATAAGAGATTTCATCAATAAATAATAAATAATCACTCACTTGGGTGATTTTTTATTTACATATATATTTAATCCTTTATAATGAAAAGGCACAAAGGATATACCGAAAGGAATTAAAAGGTATGAAATATATAACCGTATTAGAAGCTAGTGAAAAATGGGGAATAAATGAAAGAAGAGTTCGTGCTCTTTTGAAAGAGCAGAGAATTGAAGGTGCAATTCTTAAAGGTCATAAGTACTTTATACCAGAAAACGCTCCAAAACCATTAGATCGTAGAATCAAGGGACAAAGACTATTTGAAGATTCTCCTCTAAAAGATATAAATTTTGATTTTAAAAACTATCGTAAGCAATTCCCAACTGATGATGGATACTTCGGTCGTTATGGTGGTAGCTTTGTCCCTCCAAAACTTCAAAAAGCCATGGATGAAATCTACTATGGCTATCAAACAATCGCTAAATCATCTAAATTCATTGCTGAACTTAGAGAAATTAGAAAGAACTATCAAGGTCGTCCAACACCAGTGTATCACTGCCAAAATTTATCAAATTACTTAGGACGTGTACAGATTTACCTCAAAAGAGAAGATCTTAACCATGGTGGCGCTCATAAATTAAATAATGCTATGGGCCAAGCTTTATTGGCTAAGTATTTGGGTAAGAAAAAACTTATTGCAGAAACAGGTGCTGGTAGTCATGGTTCCGCAGTCGCGATGGCCGCAGCATACTTTGGCTTAAAGTGTGATATCTATATGGGTGAAGTTGATATGGCTAAACAAGCCCCTAACGTTAAACGTATTGAAGTATTAGGCGCTAGAGTGGTCCCAGTTAGCTTTGGCACAAAGACATTAAAAGAAGCAGTGGATGCCGCTTTTGAAGCCTATATGAGTGAATATAAAGATGCTTTCTATGTTATTGGTAGTGCCGTTGGTCCTCATCCATATCCATTAATGGTGAGAGACTTCCAAGAAGTCATTGGTCGAGAAGCTAAAGAACAATTCTTAGAAATGACTGGTGAATTACCAGACATCGTTACAGCATGTGTCGGTGGTGGTTCCAATGCCATTGGTATGTTTGAAGCTTTCTTAGATGAACCAGTCAATATCGTTGGTGTTGAAGCTATGGGCACCGGTGAAGAAATCGGTAAAAATAGCGCCACAATGACATTAGGTAAAGAAATGGTCTTACATGGCTTTAACTCATATGTCTTACAAAATAAAGACGGCACGCCAGGAGATGCCTATTCCATCGCTAGTGGTCTAGATTATCCGGGTGTTGGTCCAGAACACGCTTTCTTAAAAGATATTGGTAGAGTTAAATACGAATCAATTACTGATGATGAAGCCGCTGAAGCATTCTTCCTCTTATCTAGATTAGAAGGCATTATTCCTGCTATCGAATCAAGCCATGCATTAGCATATGCTATCAAATGTGCTAGAAATATGAAGAGTGGCTCAATCCTCGTTAACTTAAGTGGACGTGGTGATAAGGATATGGATTTCATGCTAGAGAAATATCCTCACATGTTCATGGATAGATAATAAAAATAGTCGCCCGAGTTGGCGACTTTTCTTTTATATTGCAAGCGCACTTAATAAGTGGGAAACTAATAGCGAGGATTTATTCTATGAAAAAAACATTAGCTCGTTTGGCGCTTATTTCTTTTGCGCTCATCGCCAGTGCTTGTAATAACGCTACTGGTTCCACTGAGCAATCAACTTCAAACTCTATTCCATCAACATCAAGTTCTTCTTTAGATGTTTCTACTACATCTTCTAGTAGTTCTGATACAGGAAAAGACTTTGTTAACAATCAGCTTTCTATTCCTAATGGATTAAAGATTTATTTCAAAGAACAAGGCGCTAGAATCGATAAAATCGAATTCGCTGGTAAACAAATCGCTAAAGATGGTTTTACCGTTGGTAGAGTCGCTAATCGTATTGCAAAAGGCGAATTCACCTTAAATGGTACCAAATATACAGTCACTAAGAATGATGGCAACAACTCCCTCCATGGTGGTGGTAGAACATGGCAAGGCCCATTTGCCACTGCAAACTGGACAAAGGTCGAACAAGACTATAGACATATTAAATTCAAAATCGTATCTGCGGATTTAGATAATGGTTATCCAGGTGAAATGACTATGTTTGTGACATACACCCTTTCTGAAGATGGTGCATTAACAATTGATTACAGTGCCACGACCACAAAAGATACGCTTTGTAATCCAACAAACCATTTATTCATCGATGTTAATGGTAATGCTGATCGTAACTATAGAAATATTAATTTACAAATTAATGCTGATAATTACACTCCTGTAAACAATAGCAACGAAAAACTTCCTACTGGTGCAATTGCGAGTGTTTCAGGAACACAATTTGACTATACTACTGAAAAAGCATTTGATGGCAGTAAGAACTATGATGATAACTATGTTTTAAATCAAGTAAATCCTGCTGATTCATTAACTAGAGCGGCTATTTTAACTGGTACACAACTAGGTGTTAGAGTGGAGGTCTTTACTGATAGACCAGGTATGCAACTTTATAAAGATGGTAGTGGTAATATCTGCTTAGAAACACAAATGTTACCAGATGCTATCAATCATCCAGAATTTGATAAATATGGTACAACTATCTTAAGAGCGGGTGAAACATTCACTTCTAAGACAGCCTATCAATTCACCTTATTGGAGAAGTAACATGAAAAAAATAACTTTGTTAAGTGTTACATTATTTGCCGTTTTATCAACCGGCTGTAATTCTCATCAACATGCCTACGAATTAGTCGCCGATGGTTCTGATGCCTGGCACACTTTCATCGCCGGTGAAAACTTCAACGCTGATGGTTTGAAAGTCTATTTAAAGTGCAAAGATTGCGATAAGAAACAAGAAGTTGAATTCGAATTAGAAAACAATGAGAATCTCGCTCTTGATCAAACAAGTGTGACCATTAAACACGGCGACTACACACTCGAATATCCAATCGCTGTGAAGAATGAATATCACATTGCTTGTGTTGGCGATTCTTTAACCGCTGGTCATATGTGGGCCCACCAATCTTATCCAACATATCTTGGTCAAAATGTTGATGCTAAGTATAAAGTTGGCAACTTTGGTGTTAACGGAATTTCTATCACAGGATACGGTGGTTCGTTTAGTTCCACAGCTCCAAATCAACGCTATATTAAGCAAGACGTGTATCAAAATTGTGTCAAATACGCTCCAGATATCTTTGCCATTATGTTAGGCACAAACGATGCTACAGAATGGTCAAAAGCGGAGCCAACTTTCCTTAGTGAATATAAGATTCTTCTTGATTCATTTATCGAACAATTCCCAAACGCTAAGTTCATCATGATGGT
>CAMZGG010000062.1 GCA_947306345.1 uncultured Caryophanales bacterium | reverse complement strand
GATGATGTTTTAGCCAAACAAAGACAAATTGTCTATGACAAGAGAGATAGAATCATTGAAGGTAGACCAATAGATGACATCATGGACGATATCTTCAAAACCGCTGGTGAATTCCTTGCTAAGAAAGGTATTCCAGCCGATAGTAACGATGAATTAATTTCTGGTGAACAACTCGTTAAAGTTGTCGAACCAAGATTCTTACCAAGTGGCACAATCAAACCAAACTTATATGATGATGCTCCAGTTGATGATATCGCACCAGACTTAGCCATCATTATTAGAGAAAGATTCGATCAACTACTCAAAGAATGGGATGTTGAAGAAGCCGATAAAGATAACATCAAACGTTCAGTGGTTTTACACTGTATTGACCAAAACTGGACCAAACATATTGACTCCATGGCTCGTTTAAGAGAAGCAATCTTTTTAAGAAGCTATGCTAACGTTAACCCATTACAAGATTACGTTAACGAAGGCTATGCCATGTTCAGAGAATGCTTAGAAATGGCTTCTGTTGATGCTGTTTTGAACTTAGTTAACATTAGACCTCAACGTCGTGTTACCGTTCAAGCTGAACCAACTCCAGAACAACCAGCCGCTGAACAACCAGCCGAGGAAAAGAAAGACGCAGAATAATTTATGAAAGACTTAGTGACCTTAAAACAGGAACTTAGTGCTGTTGGCGAGAGAATCCGTCAACTCGGGTCTTCTCTTTGACCTCGCTAAATTAGATGCCGAGATCGCTTCGTTAACCGCAAAAAGTGAAGCAGAAGATTTCTGGAATGACAGGAATTCTGCTTTGGAAATCATATCCCGTCTCAATCATTCTCGCGAAATTGCCGACACATATCGCGCTCTTTTGCGTGGTCAAAAAGACCTTGAAGAATTATTAGAGTTTGAGGATGATTCATTCCTTGAACAAATAGAAACATCGTTGGATGAATTAAACAAACAATCCAAGGATTTTGAATTACAAATCTTATTCACTGGTGAATTTGATGGCTTAAATGCCATTCTTGAAATACACCCAGGTGCGGGCGGCACAGAAGCTCAAGACTGGGCGGATATGTTATATAGAATGTATGTGTACTATGCAGAAATACATCATTTCAAAATGTCCCTCTTATCACTTGAACCAGGTGATGAAGCCGGTATTAAGTCAGCCACCCTTCAAATAAGCGGTAAAAACGCCTATGGCTTATTAAAAGGCGAAAAAGGTGTCCATCGTTTAGTGAGAATATCTCCTTTTGACGCGAATAAGAGAAGACATACTTCATTTGCCTCTGTTAACGTTGTACCAGAATTCAAAGATGATTCAATTGATATCGTCATTAACGAATCTGATTTGAAGATTGATACATATCGTAGTGGTGGCGCAGGCGGTCAAAACGTCAACAAAGTTGAAACTGCTGTTAGAATTACCCACTTACCAACTGGCATTGTGGTTTCTTGCCAAATTGAAAGAAGTCAACTTCTTAACAAAGAAACCGCAATGAAAATGTTAAAGGGCAAATTATATTTAATTGAATTAGAATCCAGACAAAATAAACTCAACTCTATCGTTGGTGAAAAGAAGAATATTGAATGGGGCAGCCAAATCCGTTCATACGTCTTCTGTCCATATACCTTAGTAAAGGATAATCGTACATCATTTGAAGTCGTCGATGTCGCTTCTGTCATGAACGGAAACATCGATGGATTTATCTATTCCTACCTCCAAATGGAAGCTAAGAAAAACACAAAATAATGGAGTTTTGCAGAGTTTTATGGATGATAGCCGTGTATTTGAGATAGTTTCAAAGTTTAAGCCAACAGGCGACCAACCAACCGCGATTAAGAAGTTAAGCGATGGTATTTCAAACGGGAAGAAATTCCAAGTTTTGATGGGTGCTACCGGTACTGGTAAGACTTTTACTATGGCTAATATCATCCAAACAGTACAAAAGCCTACTTTGGTTTTAGTCCACAACAAGACTTTAGCCGGTCAATTATACTCAGAATTCCAAGAATTATTCCCACACAATCGTGTGGAATACTTTGTATCCAACTTCGATTTCTATCAACCAGAAGCTTATATTCCGAAGAGTGATACATATATTGATAAGAACGCAGTGATGAATGAAGAAATCGAAATGCTTCGTACATCTGCGATTAACTCTATCCTCGAAAGAAAAGACACAATTATTGTGGCTTCTGTTGCATCTATCTATGGTTTAACTGATCCAGATGAATATAGAAACTTAGTTTTCAATATCCGTGTCGGTGAAGAAATAAACAGACAAGAATTCTATAAGAAACTAGTAGACGCTCAATATAAACGAAACAATCTCGATTTAGCCCCAGGTACATTTAGAGTTAGAGGGGATGTGATTGAAATTGTGCCCGCTTCATTCTTCGACGGAGATGTCATTAGAATCGATACTTTTGGCGATGAAGTGGAAAAGATTGTCCAACTTAATCCAATGACTGGTGAAGTTAAACATACCTATCATACTTTCCCTATCTTCCCTGCTTATGACCATGCTTCCACAAGAGAAAGAATTAAAGAAGCTTGCACAACTATCAAAGCGGAACTTGAAGAAAGACTTAAATTCTTTAAAGAAAACGGCAAATTATTAGAAGCCGAACGTTTAGAGATGAGAACAAATCAAGATATGGAAAGCATGCAAGAATTTGGTATGTGTCCAGGTATTGAAAATTACTCTCGTCATATCGATAAAAGAAAACCAGGTGAAAGACCTTGGTGTTTATTAGATTACTTCCCAGAAGATTTCTTAATGATTGTTGATGAATCACACGTTACATTCCCACAACTTAGAGGTATGTATAATGGTGACCGTTCTAGGAAAGAAACTTTAGTGGAATATGGTTTTAGATTACCTTCCGCTTTAGACAATAGACCGCTTAATTTTGAAGAATTTGAAAAACTCATGCCTTATGTTGTTTGCACAAGTGCGACACCAGGTGATTATGAATTAGAAAAAGCGGGTGGAATATCCGCTGAACAAATTATTAGACCAACTGGATTATTGGATCCAATTATTGAAGTTCGTCCAACTTTAGGACAAATCGATGATTTAGTTCACGAGATTAAAACTAGAGTTGATAGAAATGAAAGAACTATGGTTGTTACTCTTACCATTCGTATGGCGGAAGACCTCACTAACTACCTTAAAGATAAAGGAATTAAAGTCGTTTATTTACATCACGAAACCAAGACTTTGGAAAGAAGTGAGATTATCTATCAACTAAGAAAAGGTAAGTATGATGTCCTAGTGGGAATTAACCTATTAAGAGAAGGTTTAGATATTCCTGAGGTTTCATTGATTTCTATTTTTGATGCGGATAAAGAAGGCTTCCTCAGAAGCACTCGTTCATTAATTCAAATTGTCGGTAGAGCGGCAAGAAATGCCAATGGGTTAGTGGTTATGTATGCCGATAGAATGACCGATTCAATGCAAAACTGTATTGAAGAAACAAACCGTAGAAGAAGCATCCAAGAAGCTTATAATGACGAAAACGGAATTATCCCACGAACCGTTATTAAAGAAATCCGCCCACCAATCCATAATAGTGATGATGAAATCAGTGAAATGATTGATATCACCAAGCATGGTAGCCGCGCGGAAATCGAAGCGAAAGTTAAAGAACTCGAAAAACAAATGCGTCAAGCTGCTAAAGAATTCGACTTTGAAAGGGCGGCTGAGCTTCGAGATATTATTCTCGAAATTAAAGGCAGTTTATAAAAATAAAGTTTGCTTTATTTAAACGATTCTAATATTATTGTTATCAGCGATTAAGAAAGGAAGAAAATTCTTATGTTAAATTGGTATGACTGGATTATGTTAGTAGTTGCTATCATCATTATCGTTCTCTGCTTATTGCAAGGCGGTAAATCAGAAGGTGCCTCTGGCGCTATTACAGGTGGTGGCTTAAACGTTTTCGTTAAAACCAAAGAAAGAGGTGCAGAAAAAGTCGTTTCTATTTTGACTCTTATCTGTGCAATCTTGTTCTTCTTTATCGCGATCCTTATTGAAATTACCGCTAAAGCTGCTTAATTGTTAGCTAATAGAGGTAAGAAAAAAGCGGAGAAATCCGCTTTTATTTTTTCTCTTCAATTTGATTGCTTGTATAATCAAGCTCTTTAACTTCTTGCTCTTGTGGAGCTTCTTGAACAGGTTCTTCAACAACTGGTTCTTGCTCAGCAACAGGCTCTCCCTTATTCTTTTTATTTTTCACTTTAGCAGGTCTATTTGGATTGCCTTTAACTTGGGCAATCATTTCTTTAATGCCTTCAATTAATTCATAGACACCTAATAAGAATAATAAGGCGCCTGCGATAATGCAGAATACTGTTTGAACTTTGTCACTGAAGATGAGAGATAAGATACCACCGGCAATAAAGATGACGGAGAATACATAAGCTAGAACTAAGATATAAACCTTTGGTTTAACTTTGATGGTCATGATGATGGCTTTGATTAATTCAATCGCACCCACAACGATGAAGAAAATAGCCAATAAGTAAACCAAGTATTCTAATAAGACCAATTTATTCATGCATAGGAATACACCTAATGCAATAGAGGCAGAACCATAGACGATTGCGTATGAAATCGCACTTTTTCTTTCAAAGAGGAAAGCAGTTAAAATAGCAAATCCACCGAATATGAATAAAATTACCGCAACGATAACGTTTAAAGCGAGTTTGAGTACATCTTCCTTGCCGTTACATGCAAAGACAATGATTAATGTGCCACCGAATAACAACAGAATCGAAAGGATTAATTGTAACCAAGCGTATTTGCCAAATAATTTTTTCATATAGATTTACCTCACGAATAATATTATATTATTTCCGAAAGGAAAATAAACTTTTATGGAACAAAAATTATTAAGAGATTATGCAAGATTAATCGCCGTTGAAGGCGGTCACGTTATTAAAGGTGATGAAGTATGGATTAATGCTGGCTTAGACCAACCTGATTTCGTCACAATGGTCGTTGAAGAATGCTACAAAGCAGGCGCTAAGAAGGTCACTGTTTACTGGCATCATGATCCAGTTAGTAAATTGGCTTACAAAAACGAAACAGTTGGTAGCTTAGCAACAGTTTCACCTATGATGACTGCTAAATTTAAATACTGGGTGAAGAAATTACCAGTCGTTATCCACATCATTTCCGATGATCCAGATGCGATGAAAGGTGTTAACCAGAATAAAGTCACCAAATCAATGGCCAAGCGTTATCCAAAGATTAAGAAATATAGAGATGCGATGGACGGCAAATATAAATGGAGCATCGCTGCTGTTCCAGGCAAAGCCTGGGCAAAGAAAGTCTTCCCTAAATTAAGTGATGAAGACGCTGTCGAAGCTTTATGGGCTGCTATCTTAAAAACGTCCAGAGTGGATGGCAATGATCCAGTTAAAAACTGGGACGACCACAACGACTTCTTAGTCAATCAAAGAAAGAAACTCGAAGCCTTAGACTTAAGAAAACTTATCTACAAAGCCAGTAATGGTACCGACTTCCAAGTTGAACTCGTTAAAGGCATGAAGTGGGGTGGTGGTGTTGAATTCGCTCCTAACAAAGGTCAATTCAATCCGAATATTCCTTCTGAAGAAGTATTCACAACTCCAATGAAAGGCAAAGCCGAAGGCACTCTCGTTGCTTCTAAACCATTATCTTATAATGGTGAATTAATTGAAGACTTCGCCATCTCATTTAAAGATGGCAAAGTTTGTGCAGTCAAAGCCAGAAAGAACCAAGCTTTATTAGAAAAGATGGTTAAAATGGAC
>CAMZGG010000061.1 GCA_947306345.1 uncultured Caryophanales bacterium | reverse complement strand
GTAACAGTGTAAAACAGCGGAGACGTCATCGATAAATGGCATTTCAACTGCACTACCACAAGATAAAACCACAACGATTTCTTTATCTAAAGCCTTGATATCTTTAACGAGTTCTAATTGGTTATTTTCTAAATGAAGATTTTGTCTATCTAAGCCTTCAGCTTCAGTAACTTCATCTAAACCAAGATACATAACAACAACATCCGCTTTCTTAGCGAGTTCGACAGCCTCGTTATGTAATTTCTTATTCTTTTTACCGTATCTATTAAAGCCTTTAGATATACCAACAACTTCAAAACCAGATTCTGGTAATAAATCGACAGTATTATCTAACTTTGTTGGGTTAACAATAGAGCTACCAGCACCTTGATATCTTGGCAAGTACATGAAATCACCAATAAAGGCGACTTTCTTATCTTTACCTAAAGGTAAAACACCATCATTCTTTAAAAGAACAGCGCTTTCTTCTGCGAATCTTTGCGCGGCATTATGGTGTTCTTCGACATCAAACTTTTCAGGTGCTTTATTAACACCATTTTCCATAGTGTCGAAAACTGTTTCTAATAATTTATCAACGCAGTCATCGAGAACAGATTCTTCTAATTCACCATTTTCAATGGCCTTAATGACTTCTTCTGGTCTATCTGGCGTACCAGGCATTTCTAATTGGTTGCCACATCTTAAAGATGCCACACCATCGTTATTGCCACCCCAGTCAGTGACCACTAAGCCGTTATAACCCCATTCTTTTCTGAGGATATCCACTAATAAGTGTTCATTTTCATTAGCAAACTTGCCATTGATTAAGTTATAGGATGACATGATGCTCTTGGTCTTACCTTCTTTAACGGCAATTTCAAAAGCGGTCAAATAGATTTCTCTAAATGTTCTTTCGTCGACAATACTATCAAGAGTCATTCTGTTTTCTTCTTGGTTATTACATGCAAAGTGTTTAACACAAGCAGAAATACCATTAGATTGAATACCTCTAACATAACCAGCGGCCATTTTACCCGCGAGATATGGATCTTCAGAGAAGTATTCAAAGTTACGTCCACATAATGGGCTTCTTTTCATATTAAGGCCTGGGCCTAAAAGAATATTAACTTTCTGAACAGCGGCTTCTTGACCTAATCTTTGACCTAATTCTTCACCTAATTCTGGATCCCAGGAATTCGCCATTGTGGCTGCAGTTGGATAACTTGTCGCTGGAATAGAAGCATTTAAACCTAAATGGTCCGCCGCAGCAGCTTGTCTTCTCACACCATGAGGACCATCACTAAGGAAGGCACTTGGAATACCGACTCTATCGATATTGACTGTTTGCCAGAAGTCTTTACCACTGATTAAACTAGCCTTTTCTTTCAAGGTTAATTTATCAAGGATGTCTTGATATTTTCTTGCCATAAAAAATCTCCTTATTTGAGGTATCATCAAATATTTTTTAATTGCAGTATTAGATTAACATATTGTTAATAATAATCAAACTAACTTGCATAAATTGTCATTTTCATTTCATAAGTTGTTTTCTAAAGAAAGAGGCGCCCATGAACTAAGCGCCTCCCCTGAGAAAGGATTTATGAAATTTTTCAATTCCAACCATTTTATTTCATTGCTTCCATCCAGTCGAATAAGTTGACTGTGTTACCAGCAGCATCTTTGACT
Organism: uncultured Caryophanales bacterium; assembly: GCA_947306345.1. Lineage (GTDB taxonomy): Bacteria > Bacillota_I > Bacilli_A > RFN20 > CAG-826 > RUG14515. The sequence continues at coordinate 4,248 of CAMZGG010000061.1, read as the reverse complement.
TCTTTAGTTGATGGAGCAGCGATGTTTTGTGGGTCAGCTTGGTCTAAAGCGACTTCATCACGGAAGATATAGATCCATGAATAGTGACCTTGATAGTTGTTGCCTTGAGGGTTACCATCTGTACCATGGACATCAGTGAAGTATGAGAAATGTAAATCTTTTGCACCCGCTGCCGCTAATCTTTGATATGTTGGAATAACAAAGTTTTCTGGATTAACGGTTGTGTCGTTAGCAGCGTGAATGAACCACATTGGTAAGTCTTTTAACTTTTGGATATCTTCATCAGTGACGAAGGAATCACTATAAGCTTCACAACATGGATAGAACGCTCTAAAGAAATTGCCATAAGTAACGGCCATTTCCATGGTCATATAACCACCATTAGAACAGCCACCGACATAAATACGGTTTGTATCGATATCGCCGTTATCAGCGATATATTTATCGATTAATGATTTTAATGATTTTGTATAGATGGAGTGACCAACACCATTATTAATGGAGCCAGTACCACTATTCATCCAATATGTTGGTGTTTGAGCGGCAAGCACGTAGGCACCTTTTTGTTTGCCTTTAATGAAGTGAGATTGAATCTCTTCTTCGCCTAAAGCAGTGACATCGTTACCCAATAAAGCGATATCTGGATCAGTACCACCTTCACCCATACCATGTAACCAGATAACTAATGGATTTAAGACACCATCTTCTCTAAGAGCATCTGTTTGATAATCTTTATAAGTTAAGGTGTATCCTTCAGCGGTATGTGATTTAGCTTCGCCCCAATCTCTTGTAGATAAGACGATTCTTGATCTAATAGAGTTGAATTTGAATGAACTTGTGTATTCATCATCACCAACTTTAAGTGTTTGACCACTGGCTAATTGTGCTTCAGCGGTAATATTATCTGTCCAGTTATTCACGCTATTGGCGTAGGTGAAGCAAGAAGCACCATCACTTGGACCCCAGCCACTGTAACGCATTTCTAATGAAATACGGACATAACGGGATTCTTCAGCGTCAATAATTTGACCTTCCTGGTCACATAAATCGACAGAAGTCACTGTACGATTGCTTCTATTTGTTTTGACAACAAATTGTTTACCTTGTAAGTCTCCCTTTTTAACTTTGCCTTCGAAGTTTAATTTCACGCCTACGATTGCAGGACCAAATTCAAAACCTTCGACAAGGTAATCAAGTGTATCGTATTCATCAACGAAGAGTTTTAACACTCTGTCGAAATAGCCTTCTTTGCTAACTGTAATATGGGCCATACCTGGCTCATCTGTGGTGATATTGCCGTCTTTATCAACTTTAGCAACATCTTCGTTATCACTACGATATGAAACGCCTTCTACATCGGTGATAACTTTGCTTTTAATACCAGCTTCAACAGTATCTTTTGATAATGAAGCCTTTAAGATCTTTCTAGCGGTTTCCACGACTGGTTCAGAAGAGCCAGATGTTTGGTTACCACCAGGTTGACCATTGCAAGCGGAGATTGTTAATAAAGAGGCAAATAATATTGGAAATAATAGTTTTTTCTTCATAAGTGTATAAGTTAGAGGGCCTGGCCTCCCAACCAAGCCCCCTATCCTTTCTAAATAGTGTTAATTATGCTTCTGTGTGAGCACTGACTGTAATTGAACCACCGAGGATTGCGAAGCAGTCAAAGTTTGCGGATTGCGCTAAAGCGGTAACAACGATTTCGTTGACGCCAGCTTTGACAGCAACTTCACCTAAGTCGACTTGTGTCATTGTGGAGCCATCTGCACCTAAGAAACCTTTACGAGCTAAGGAAACTTCAGTGTCATTGACTTTGATAGATGTTGTATCGGCTAAACCTTGATCATAGTATTCAACTGGTTGAGCTTGCCAGTTAGCACTAGCAGAACTACCAATGAGAACTAATCTAACGTTGCCCGCTGCAGAAGCATCGAATTTTAATGTGATGCTTGCGCCTTGAGACATATAACCAACAGAACCTGTACCATGAGCGGTTGGGTTGTTTGTTTCAACTTGAGCTTGGCCACCTAATGTACCATCTTCAGCTTCAAGATAGAAAGCATTTGTTAAGTCAACTGCGGTTGTCTTTTCAATGATTGCTTTCCAGTTAGCTTTGATTGTAATATCTTCAGTTAATTCAATCTTTTCACCTGGTTGTTTAACTTGGGTTTGTGGGAATGTCCATTGACCCCAAGAAACCATAACTGTGATTTCCCAACCACCGAATTCTTTATCGGCTGGAGCGGTGAAACCGTTAGCTGGTAATGTGAATTCACCTTTATCGGCTTTGACAGCGGCCATTTCACCTGTACCACCATTGGCGTCGAATGTAACAGTAACTTTATCTTCGACTGGTGTGCCACCGTTCTTATCAACTAATTTGACATAGTCAATGTTTGGACCTTGAGCGGTGAAAGCAAATTCGAATGTATTTTCGCCTTGGACGAGGTTGAAATCACCAAAGTTAACTTCAACGTATGTGCCCCAAGCACCGGCTGGTAAGACTTTACCTGTTAATGCGACATCAGCGTTGTTGACTTTGAATGCCATACAGGATGATAAATCTAATTCGTCAGCGGTAACGTTTGGATATGTAGACCAGTCAGAAACGTTGTTGGAATATGCGAGCATAGAAACTGTATATTCACCAGCTTGTTCAAGAGTGGTCTTTAATGTTAAGGATGTACCTTCGGATAAGTAGCCGACACGAGCACCACCACTGGAGTTAGCATCGTTTTCAACTCTGGCGGAACCGCCTAATTCACCACTTTCAGCTTCAAGAATGACTTGACCAGCAACTGGTTTGGCTTTAACTGTAATTTCAACAGAAGCTTTCTTGTAGCCTTCTTTTGTGATTTCGACTGTGGTCTTACCGGCTTTGATACCTTTGACTAAGCCAGCGTTAGAAACTGTAGCGATTGTTTCATCAGCGGATTTATAAGCAACACCCGCTAAGTTGTCTTTGACTTGGATTTGAACTTCAGAATCAACTTCAACTTCAAGTTTGTCAGCGACGACTTCAATTTTTGGTTTGGCTTGTGCTGGAATTGTAGCAAGTTGTAATGTTTCGTTTGTAAAGAAGACAACTTTATCCATGTTTGGTCCTTGACCAATCATTTCGATTTCTAAAACGTTTGTACCGGCGATAAGATTAACTTCGCCGAATGAAATAGCATGGAATTCATAGTAGTTATCTGCGGCTTCTGGTGCGACGGTTGATTTGCCAACCATAGAGATTTCTACTCCGTTAAATTTAACAGTAATTGCAGAACTGAGATCCATTTCGGCGTTATAAGCCATTGTGACACCCATTTCAACTCTAACAGCTTTATCTGATGTGAAACTTAATGTTTCTTTGCATCCCTCTTGTAACCAACCTAATGATGTGCTGTCATCTGTAGCACCACCATTGTCTTCGACTGGAGAATCGCCTGGACCCATGAAGCCCATACCATAGGCTGTTAAATCCATACCCCAAATGTCATTTGGAGAATAGTGATCAGCATCTTCTAAACGGAGAGAATATTTGGCTTCTCTTTCAGGAGCTTTTAAAACTGTAACTGTGAAGGAACCATTAGCATAACCATCTTTCTTAGCGGTGATTCTAGCAGAACCATCTTTAATAGCGGTGACTAAACCTGTTTCAGAAACAGAAACGATGTCTGTACTCTTTGTGGACCAAGTAACGCCTTCAACGCTGGCTTTAAGTTGTAATGTTTCACCAACTTGGATTTCTTTTTTATCACCTTCAGAGGTGATTTCAATTTTGACTTCTTCAGCCTCACCAGAAGATGAACCTGGATTTACTGGAGTGGAATTGTTACATGCGGCAAGACCCATCGTGAGTAACAAAGCACTCGCTAAGACTGGAAGTAATGCTTTTTTAGTTTTCATTATATTTTTCCTTTCCTAAAAAACATTGTTGTTTCATTAAGGGAGATCAAAATGATTCTCACTTAACAAATACTCTTTGTGTGTGGAAACCTTGTTAATAAATGCGCACAACGCAAACGTAAAGAAGTGGCAAAAATTGGCAAAGTATTCCTAGTTCGCAATTACTATAGAAAAGAAAAAAATAATAAAAAATAGATATTGCATAACCTTACAACATTTATACGTAATCTTATATTTGTGCACATCAAAAAAGCACGATTATCATATTTTTAATCGCGCTTATTTTTGTTAATTTTACATCGCTATCTTTAATCTAAAGATACCGTCTTTGGTTTCATAGTCCATCGTGCC
>CAMZGG010000060.1 GCA_947306345.1 uncultured Caryophanales bacterium | reverse complement strand
TCAAGAGAAATCCGCTCCAATGTTCAAGATTGAACCGGTGGAACCATACCCATTCTCTTATGATGAATGTGTTAAACGTTCAAGAAGAGAAGATGAAACAGGTGAAAGAGTGCCTTATTTACATCCACTTCCAAATCTTGATGAATATGATGTCATCTATTTAGGCTTCCCATGCTGGTGGAGAACTTATCCACGAGTGGTGGCGACTTTTGTTAGAGACTATAAGTTCATCGGTAAAATCATTTATCCATTCTGCACTAATGAAGAAGGCTCTTTAGGTCTTGCCGAAATGGAATTAAAAGGGGCCGCTAAAGGTGCGGTTATCAAGCCAGGCTTCGCCTGTAAGGGTAGTGAAGTAGACAATATCGACGCTAAATTGAAAGAATGGTTGAATAAATAATTATGAAAAAACTAATTGAAAAAGATATTTATTATATCGGTGTAAATGACCATCAAATAGACCTCTTTGAAGGTCAATATGATGTGCCTAATGGTATGGCATATAACTCCTATATCATCAAAGATGAAATGATTGCCATTATGGATACAGTGGACCAACACTTCACTGAAGAATGGCTCAAGAACATCGCTAATGTGTTAGAAGGTGAAAAACCAACATATTTAATCATCCAACACATGGAGCCAGATCACTCCGCAAATATTATTAACTTCTTGAAGAAATATCCTGATACATACGTCGTTGGTAACGCTAAAACATTCAAGATGATGGAACAATTCTTCCACGAAGAAATTCCTCATAGAGTCGTGGTTAATGACGGTGATTCATTAAACCTTGGCCAACATGTCTTAAACTTCGTCTTTGCCCCAATGGTGCACTGGCCAGAAGTCATGTTCACCTATGATAGCTTTGCTAAAGTTTTATTCAGTGCGGATGGCTTTGGTAAATTCGGTGCTTTAGATGTCGATGAAGAATGGGACTGTGAAGCTCGTAGATACTATTTCGGTATCGTTGGTAAATATGGCGCACAAGTCCAAGCTATCTTAAAGAAAGCTGCCACATTAGATATTAAAACCATCTGTCCATTACATGGGCCAATCTTAAGTGGTGACTTATCACATTATTTGAAACAATATGATATTTGGTCCTCATATCAAAGCGAAACAGATGGTATCGCTATCTTCTATACAAGTGTCTACGGTCATACCAAAGAAGCAGTGGAACTTTTAAAAGAAAAGTTAGAGGCTAATGGTACACCTAAGATTGCTATCGCCGATTTAGCGCGTGAAGATATGGCGGAAGCTGTTGAAGACGCCTTTAGATATTCAAAGATTGTTTTAGCCACAACAACATATAACGCTGGTATCTTTCCATTTATGGAAACATTTATCGCTCACCTAGTGGAACGTAATTTCCAAAATAAGAAAGTCGCCTTTATTGAAAATGGTTCATGGGCGCCACTCGCGGCTAAAGTCATGAAAGATAAACTCGCTAACTGCAAAAACCTCACATTCATCGAACCAACAGTGAAAATCCTTTCAGCGATGAATGATGAAACAAAAGAACAAATCAATAATCTTGCAGAAGCCTTGAGTAGTGACTATAAAGCCCTTAAAGAGCTCAAAGAAGAAAAACAACCAGAACTAGATCCAAAAGCCTTATTCAAAATTGGCTATGGTCTATACGTTGTTACTTCTAAAGATGATAAGAAAGATAACGGCTGTATTGTCAACACAGTTACTCAGTTAACCGACACACCTTTAAGAGTGGCCGTTAATATCAATAAACTCAATTACTCTCATGACTTAGTCAAAAAGAGTGGTGTGCTTAACGTCAACTGTTTGAACAACGAAGCCCCATTCAGCGTCTTCCAAAAATACGGTTTTGCCTCAGGTAAGGATGTAGATAAATTCGCTGGTGAAGAAGTCATTAGAAGTGAAAACGGTGTAGTGGTCCTTTCTAACTACATCAACGCTTTTATCTCACTAAAAGTGGATAACTATGTCGATTTAGGTACACATGGCATGTTCATTTGTTCGGTTACTGAAAGTAAGACAATCAATAATATCGAAACCATGACCTATAACTTCTATCAGGCTAACGTTAAACCAAAACCAAATACTGATAAGAAGAAAGGTTATGTGTGTAAAGTCTGTGGTTATGTCCACGAAGGTGATTTACCAGACGATTTCATCTGCCCATTATGTAAGCATGGTGTTGCAGATTTTGAAGAGATTAAATAAAGGAGACATTTATGAAGTACGTTTGTCAAGTTTGTGGCTTTGTCTATGACGAAGAACTAGGCGATCCAGAAAGAGGTATTGCTCCAGGTACAAAGTTCGAAGACTTACCAGAAGATTACACCTGCGCGTGGTGTGGCGCTGGCAAAGATATGTTCGCCGCTCAATAGTCAATTAAAAAGCCCTACATTTCCATCCTCGGAATTGCGTGGGCTTTTTTATATTATTCCTTAATATATTCTGAAAAGCGTGTTAACCTCATGTTTTTTTAAAAAACCTTGTTTTATCTCTCTTGCAAAGCTATTAAATATCCTTTAATATAGATTTATCAAAGTTGATAAGCAATCAACAGAACAAATTGTAATTGTGAATCATTGTGCTTTTTGCACGGAAAGGAATTTTTTATGAAACACAACAAATTGTTTGCGATGTTTGCCTTGGCTGCTGCTTTAGGTCTTGCAGCTTGTGGAGGTCCAGGTTCTTCCTCTTCCGCAGCTCACAAGCATACAGCTGCTCCAGATGCAGCCTGGAAACATGACGACAATAACCACTGGAAAGATTGTGTCGCTAACGATGGCGGTAAAGCCGAAAACGCTAGACACACATTCGGTGATCCAACTGATGTAGTTCCAGCTACATGTACAGCAACCGGTTCTCAAAAGGTTAAATGTACAGTTTGTGGTGCGGAAGTCACACAAACTCTCCCAATGATCGACCACACATGGGGCGAATGGGAAACAATCACTGAAGCCGACTGTGAAAACGCTGGCTCCAGAAAACACACATGTACAGTGTGTCAACACGAAGAAACTGAAACAGTTCAAGCTTTAGGTCACACATGGGGTGAATGGGAAACTGTTACAGAAGCTACCTGTGAAAAAGATGGCTCTAGAAAACACGTCTGTTCTGTCTGTAATAAAGAAGAAACAGAAGTCGTTGAAAAATTAGGTCACCAACTCAAGGCTATCGGTGGCGAACAACAAGCTCCTGCTGGTGAAGCAACCGTCCGTTTATATGAATGTGAACGTTGCCACATCACATACTTAGGCTTCTCTGCCGACGAACCAAGTGAAGCATCAAAACCACACTTAATGAAGGGTGATAATGATGGTATGAGATTCTTCGGCCGTCCAATCGGTAACGCTTTAGCATTAAAAGCAGATGGCGGTTCTGTTAACGAACAAAACAACGAATGTGTCTACTGTTCTACAGAAACAGGTGACTTCTTCGAATATGTCTTCACATTAAACGAAGAACAAGCTCAAACATTATCTACATGTAGATTATACTGCGATGCCAGACCAGCCAACTACTTAAGTGGTGACTTCTGGGCATACAACAGAAGTGCTGATGACTGGACCCCAGGTTACTACATTGATGGTGCCGACGATCACGTCCAACATAATGAAGATGGCACAGTCATGATGGTCAAAGACCACGCTCAAGCAGTTAAACAAGAAGACGGTTCTTGGGCAGAAGGTGCTCAACTTGAAACAGAAGTCAAGATGGGTGCTCGTATTGAAGACTACAGATACATCCTTTACGTCGATGATCAACCAGTTGATTTCGATAAGGATACAGAAGTCCCAGTCAAGGGTAGTCAACAAAATATGACCAGAGCTGAATACGTCTTACCATACACATTCAACTTACACAAAGGTCAAAATAAGATTTCCTTACGTATGGCTGGTGGTTATAGATCTGAATTCTATAACTTCATCTTCAGACCATATGTTGCTCCAACCCCAGTCGTTGTTAACGAAGCAAATCTTGAAGTGAGAGAAGGCAAAACCGCTCAAATTACAAGTTCAATGGAAGGCTTAACATATGCCTCCGCTAACAACCAAATCGCTACAGTCGATGCTAACGGTTTAGTTACTGGTGTCAAAGCTGGTGAAACAACAATTACCGTCTCTAAAGAAGGTAACTACAAAGACGCTAAAGTCGCAGTTAAAGTTCTTGAAAAAGAAGGTATCGTTACACTTAACTTATTTGATGGCGTTCTCGCACCAGAAGATGGCGCTGCCAAATACAACTCATCATACAGTGGTGACTGGTATAGAAACTTCAAAAAAGACGCAACTTTAACATACACATTCCAAGCTGAAGTCGGTGGCTTATTCGATATCCAATTAGGTTTAAGAGGCGCTATTGCTGACTTATCAACAGTCATGGCTGTTAAAGTCAATGATGCTGATGTTGCAGTCGCTGGTGCAGTCAATTCTAACTCCAGTGCTGTTGATACCATCGTTGGTCAAGCTAACTTAAAAGTTGGTGAAAACACAATGGTTATTACCATCCTTGCTGATGATAGCGGTCTTTACTTAAAGAGCCTTAAACTCATTCCACACGTCTACACTGCTTTCCAAACTTGGGGCATTGAAGATCTCGAAGCTAATAGATCAGACAGTGGTTGGGATGCCACAAAAGATTTTGCTGGCGAAAAAGCCTTCAAGTTCAACAAAGCTGGTTACGTTGAAGTTTCTTACACAGCCGAAGCCGCTGCTAAAGCTATGCTTCAATTAAAGATTGGTGTTAAAGTTTCCAACAAAGCCAAAACAGGCTTCTGGAAACAAGATGGTACTGAAAAAACAAGAATTACTATTAATGGTACAGCTATCGCTGCAGGCGCCGAACCAGATTTCTCAAAAGTTACAGATTCAGGCGTTTCTGATGGTGGTAACATCTCCATCCCAGAATGGTTCAACATTATTGAAATCGATTTAGTTGCTGGTGCAAACACAATTAAAGTCGAATTCCTCACCGGTGGTTATTCCTACTACCTCGGTGGTATCGCCTTAGCGAAATAATTGCTAAACTAAATCTATAATGAAAAAGAGCTCGCTTCTAAAGCGGGCTTTTTTGTTGTTATATAGCAAATCACTATCTTTATTAAATCCTTATTAATATAATAAGAGCATGTTTAGAAGATTTATTCATTATTACAAGAATCATAAACTCATTCTCACCCTCGATATGCTCGCGGCCTTTTTGATCGCGGTTACGGGTATTGGTTATCCAATTATTACAAGAATCATGCTCAATGAGTGGATTCCTGCTAATAATCTAAACAACATCATTATCGGTGGTGTTGCTTTAGTGGTTATCTATCTAGTCAGAATGGGGCTTCGTTATTTCGTACAATATTACGGGCACGTCATGGGTGTACATATGCAAGGTGAAATGCGTAGTGATTTATTCGATAAATTACAAACCTTACCTTATTCATACTTTGACAATCATGAGACAGGCATCATTATGTCGACGATGACGAACGATTTATTCGATATTAGTGAATTAGCCCATCATGGTCCAGAAAACCTCTTTATCGCCTCGTTTACCGCGATAGGAGCGATAACATACCTCATGTTTATCGATTGGATCCTTGGTCTTATCCTTTTAGGAGTTATTCCAATCCTCTTCTTATTAACCTGGGTTTTCCGCAGGAAGTTTAGAGATTCAATGAGAAGAAGTAAAAAGGCCATCGCCAGTATTAATGCTAGATTAGAAAGTTCTATTTCTGGTATTAGGGTCACTAAAGCGTTTACTAACGAAGAGATTGAAAAAGAAAGATTTGAAGACGCTAATAAGGATTATATATCCGCGAGAAGAGATGTCTTCTCTTCAATGGGTAAATACTTTGCTGTTTCACAGTTTGTCACTGATTTCTTTAATGTCCTTATCCTCGTAGTGGGTGGCATTTTCCTTTATAAAGGAATTGGTGGCTTTAACTATGGTGATTACAGTGCATTTATCGTCTCTGTTGGCTTATTTATTAGTCCAATTAACCAACTCATCATGTTCATGGAACAATTTGAAAGCGCTTCCGCTGGATTCACAAGGTTCATCGCTTTAATTGATGAAAAGAGTGAAACAATCTATAACGGCGCTAACGAATGTGAAAAAGTGGAAGGCGATTTAGTGTTTGATCATGTCAGTTTCCATTATCAAGAAAATAACGAAGTCTTAGATGATGTATCTTTCCATTTAGAAGCTGGTAAAACTCTCGCTTT
>CAMZGG010000059.1 GCA_947306345.1 uncultured Caryophanales bacterium | reverse complement strand
AGCGCCTACAGGTGTAAGGAAGGCACCAATATTACTACCAATAATTGTGGCGTAGATTGCTTGATAATATGCTTGCCCATTTAAGGCTAATGGGACATCCGCAAATAAGATAGACATTGGGATATTATTGACCATATTAGCCATCAAGAAGGAAGAAGCGCCATAAGATAAGATAGGCGATATGGTATTTAATAATTCACCAATTTTCTCTGCTACACCTTGGTAGTGAAGTGAAATAACAATAATACTCATTGATAAGACAAATGGGATTAGTTGATAAGGCAATCTTTTAAGTGGATTAGTTAAATAATGCCACTGTTTTCTTCTCACTAATCTAGTAATAACCACAAACACTAATAGAGATGAAGCGCATATCAAAGATATAAGCCACATATCTAAATGAATATATGGAGAGATAATAAGGAAGATAAGGCACACTAATAAGTGAGCAACACCAACAATTAAATCAAACTTACTTTCAATATGTACCGCTTCACAGTTTTCACAACTTAATACTTGTCCAAGCTTCTTACGGAAGATGAAGTAGATAATAACTGTTTCCACAATACCAGCGCATAAAGTAGGTATCGCCATCACTTTGAAATAATCAATGAAAGTAATATTCGCGGATGTCGCTAAATAGATGTTAGTAGGATTACCAATTACAAACATCATTGACCAAGTATTCGCTGCGGTAAACTCTGCGATTAAAAATGGAATAGGGGAAATCTTAGTTCTCTTACAGAAGAAACAAATAAATGGTGTGAAAGTTAAGATCACAATATCGTTGGAAGTGAATACTGTAAGGAACGCTACTAAGAAGTAGAGAATAAAGAACAACGCTGTTTGACTGTTCTTCGCGTGCTTAACAGCAAAGCACGCTAAGAATCTAAACAAACCAACTTAATCAAGGAAGATAGAAAGTATCGTCATTGAGAAGAATAAGACTAAAATCTTAAGTGGATTAATCGCATTACTACTAGTCCAAGAGTTTTTAATCTCTTCAAATGGACATAAGGTAGTAACAACTAAGATCAACGCTCCTAGTAAAGCGATAATCCAATAAGTATCTATATAAAACTTCCCTAATTTGATTCTAGGGAAGAATAATGTTGAGAGTGTGATTCCTAGGAATGTAATAACAGAAATAATAATAGTGGCAATCATACAAGCGACTATCATAGTCTTTTTCTTTTAGAAAGCAACAGAAACAATAAAAAATAGCACAAAAATGTGCTAACATATACATATCATCAAGCGAGGGAGAAACTATGAAAAAGTTTTTTAGAAATCTATTCTCAGGATATTTTCTTGTCTTATTAATTCTATTGATAGAATTAGGCATCATAGTCTTCGTTCAATTCTTCCTTGAAGATGTTATTAATATCATTATCAACGATCCAGCCGCTAATGAAACCGCTAGAGGCATATTTGTTCTTGTTTATGTCTTGCTTCGTATCGTTGTCTTTGTCGTCGCTGTATTAATTTTCTTCAGAATCGTTAATAAACACGAAGATCCAGAATTCAAGATTCCTTGGATCGTGGGTATGCTTCTTTTACCATTGTTCACATCTATCATTTTCTTAATCTTTGGTAATCACGGTTTGAATAGACGTGATAAGAGAATCATTAAAACCACAACGGAAGCATATAACAAGCACTTCCAATTAGATGAAAAAGCTAAAAAAGAATATCGTGAAGAATTAGGTACCGCTGTTAATGCTTTTAGATATATCAATAACATCACTAAGTTGGGTGTTCACCCAAATAATAGAGTCAAATACTATGCTACTGGTGAGGAATTCTTCCCTGAATTAATAGAATCTTTAAAGCTCGCTAAAGAGTTCATCTTTATGGAATTCTTTATCATCACTGATGGTGAATTATGGAGCGAAGTACAAAAGATCTTAATCCAAAAAGCCAGTGAAGGCGTTGAAATACGTATCATCTACGATGATATGGGTTGTGGTGGCACTATTAGTGCTAGAACACCAAAGATCCTAGGCAAGTATGGAATCAAATGTTATAAGTTCCATCCATTTAGACCAATTCTTTCTGGTGTCTATAACAACCGTGACCATAGAAAGATTGTCGTTATCGACCATCAAATGGCTTTTACCGGTGGTATGAATTTAGCGGATGAATACGCGAATAAGATTAATAGATTTGGTTATTGGAAAGACACAATGATTAAGATTGAAGGTAGCGCAATCAATAACCTTATTGCTGTTTTCTTACAAAACCTTAACTTAGTTGTTGGTCATATTTCTGACTATAACAAGTGGATGAACTTTGATTATCCAGAATATGAAGATAGTGGATATGTGATGCCGTTTGGTGATGGTCCAGGTGACTATGTCAGTGCCCTTTTAGGTGAACAAACATATATCAATATCTTGAATTATGCTCAAAAGAAGGTTTATATCAGTACTCCATACTTAGTGCCTACTTATAGCTTATTAGATGCTTTAAGAAGCGCAGCTCTTAGAGGTGTTGAAGTAAACCTTATTGTTCCAGGCATGCCTGATAAACCAGTAGTGTACTGGATGGCTAAATCTAACTTTAGATATCTATTAGATGCAGGCGTTAATATCTATCTTTATAGACCAGGCTTTAATCATATGAAGACCGCGATCGCGGATAATGAATTAGGCTTTGTGGGCACAATTAACTTTGATTTTAGAAGTTTAGTCCATCACTTTGAATGTGGTGCGATTCTTTATAAGTGTCCATGTATGGATGATATTACTAAAGATTTTGAACAGATGATTGAAGTATCTGAAAAGGTCCCACAAGATTATAAATTCAAAGGTATCAAGAAGAGTATCTGTTCTGTTCTTAAAATCATCTCCGCGTTGTTCTAATTGCGAACCTTAAATGAGTGATAATTATAAATAATTATTGCTACCACATAAAATATGATTTAAGGTTTATTTAAGGTTTTAAATATAGTTTTTAGGTATGAAATTACTCTTAGTGGAAGACTCTATTCAACTAAATAAAGCTTTAACCACTGTTCTTAAACGTAACTCTTATATCGTCGACAGTGCTTTTGATGGTGAAGAAGCTCTTCTATATATCGATCAATATAAATATGACATTATCATTCTTGATATCATGCTTCCTAAGATTAATGGCTTGGATGTTTTAAAAAGAGTTAGAACTAATAAAATCGATACTCCAATTATCATGCTCACAGCGAAGTCCACAACGGAAGATAAGATTCATGGTTTAGATTTGGGTGCTGACGATTATTTACCAAAGCCATTCGTAGTGGATGAACTATTAGCCCGTATCAGAGCGTTGCTCCGTCGTCAACCAGCCTATGAAGAAGAAAGTAAATTAGAATTTGGTGATATTGTCTTGGACGTTAATAACTGCTGCTTAATAAATGGTGAAAAGAAAGTTGCTTTGATGAATAAAGAACTACAAATTATTACTTTGCTCATGAAAGCTAACGGCAATGTTGTCTCTCAAGACACCATTAGTAAAAATGTTTGGGATATTGAATCATATAGCACAAGCGAGAACGTGTGGGTGTTTATATCCTATTTAAGAAAGAAACTAGAAAGTATTAACTCTAAGGTAAAGATTAAATCAATCCGTTATCAAGGTTATTACCTGGAGTATAACAATGATTAGGAAACTAAGATTACGTTTTATCTTGGCGGCCTTAGTGTCGATTCTTTTTGTTTTGGCGGCGACAATCGCTGCGATTAATGTCTCTAACCATATCAAAACAGAGAACGAAACAGTTGAATCACTAAATAACATTATTGAATATTCACATCAAAGTGCCTTACTTAATGCTGGTGTGATGCCTAATAACCAACAAACTGGCCAAGGTGGACCAGGTGGTGGCCCAGGAGGATGGCAACCAGGTGGCTACTTCTATCCAAGAAGAGAAGAAATTAATGAACAATACTTTGTGACTGTCTTTAATGAAGAAGGCAGTATTGAATGGTATGACTATAATCATATTGCCCCAGGTGATAGTGATGTTGAATTACGTCAAGTCATGTCTACGAAGATCTATAACAGTGGTGAAACCGAAGGCACAATTGGTAAGCTTCGTTTTAAAGTGGCCACAACTGATGAAGAAGCGGAAGTTGTTGTCCGTTGGGAAATGGGCCCTGATGGTGGTCAACCAGTCACTGAGAATAGACAGTTAAAGTTCACATATGTCGCTTTCTTAGATACTTCAGAAAGAAATCATGCCTTTAGTAACTTCTTTATGAGTTCAATGATCATCGCCGCGATAAGCTATACCGTCTTAGCTATTTTAATCATTTTATCTAGTAAGCTAGTCTTTAGAACTAGTGAAGAATCATATAAGAAACAAAAGGCATTTATCACTAATGCATCACATGAATTAAAGACACCTTTAACAATTATTTCTACTGACTTAGAACTCGTAGAAATGGACCATGGTAAGAGTGAATGGACCGAATCTATTCATGATCAAGTTATTAGACTAAACACCATGACTAAACAACTAGTGACCCTCTCTAGATTAGATGAAGGTAACGCTAGCAACTATCCGTTCGCTGAATTCTCACTTTCCAAACTCGCTAGTGAAAGTGTGGATTCATTTGCCCCAACATTTAAGAGTAAACAATTATCATTCAATAGTGATATTCCAAGTGATATCAACATGAAGGGAAATATGTATCTCATTAATGAGTTATTCTACATCTTCTTTGATAACGCTTTGAAATACACTAAGAGTAATGGTGAAGCTTCTTTAACCATTAAAAAGAACCAAAATAAAAAGATTGAAATTACCTTTAGTAACGATATTGAAGACAATGAAATGGACACTGAACAATTATTTGAAAGATTCTATCGTAGCCCTAATTCTGTCTCTAAAGAAGGTTCAGGTATTGGCCTAAGTATCGCTAAAGAAATCGTTGAGTTACATAAAGGAAAAATATCTGTAACTGTCAAAGAAAATCGCATTTATTTCGTGATCGTTTTATAAAAGATTTTTTATAACTTTAATTTCATTTAAGTTTATCTTCCTATGCTTAAGTTAGACAAAGAGCTAGGAAGATTTTTATTAACCACTCTTTTGTCTATAGAAAAAGGGAGGCTCAAATGGACGCTGTTACAATGATGCAACGTATTGAAATGAAGTTCATTCTCACTAAGGACCAATTAGTGGCCTTTAAGAGTGCTCTCAATGGTCATATGGAAGTTGATGAATATGGTAAGACCTCTATTGCCTCTATCTACTATGACACTCCTGATTATTTATTAATCAGAACATCATTAGAAAAGCCAATCTATAAAGAGAAGATCAGATTAAGATCTTATGGCTTAGCTAACGATGAACATAAAGTCTATTTAGAACTTAAAAGAAAAGTTGAAGGCTTTGTGTATAAAAGAAGAATTAGTTTAAACGAAGATACCGCGGTTTCTTTCCTTAATAAAAAATCAGCCATGCACAATAAGGATGACCAAGTATCTTCTGAACTCATCTACTTCCGTGACCATTATCGAAGTTTGGAACCAAAGATAATGGTAATTTATGATAGGACTTCCTACGCGGAAGTAGATGGGAACATTAGATTAACAATTGATGAAGCTCCTAGATACCGCACTCATGATTTAAATCTCCACACTAATATGGATGGTGAATTACTTTTAGAACCTGGTAGTGCTGTTTTAGAAATCAAAGTGCAACAAGAACTACCTCTTTGGTTAGTCAAAATCTTAAGCGAAAACAAAATCTATAAAACAAGTTTTTCAAAAGTCGGAGCGGCCTATCGTTTAATGACCGCGAAACAAACATATCAGCAAGAAAGGAGACTCGCCCATGAACTCGTTATTCAACATGCTTAGTAATATCGATAAAGTTGTCATTGCTTTAATTATTGTGGCGATAGCCTTCGCTATTTCTATGCTATTCACTTTAGCTGTTTCATTAAAAATGAAAGGCACTAAGAGTTTCTTTATTACCAGTGCGATTATGCCAATGATTGTGGCTGCTGTTGTATCGATGGTATCAATCTTCTTAGATGATACAACTTCAGGGGCTGTTAGAATCGCTACATTAGCGGTAGCCCTTGGCTTAGTTAGATTTAGAAGCGCTAACGCAAAAGCGGAAGAATTATTACTTCTATTCGCTGGTATCGCTATTGGTCTAGTCTGTGGTCTTGGCTATGTCGTATTTGCTGCAATATTAGCTACCTTCGTCGCTATCTTATACATCTTACTTACCAGCGTTAATCTCTTTAACGGTAAAAGATTTGATGATGAAAGAATGCTTAAAATCACTAT
>CAMZGG010000058.1 GCA_947306345.1 uncultured Caryophanales bacterium | reverse complement strand
CATACGAGTGGACATACAACCACCCACTTTAAAGTATGGTTCATAGGCTTTATATAAACTTTCATCATTAAAGACATAGTCCGTTTGCACTGTTTCTTCACCATAGGTGATATTGATATTATCGACGAAGAACTCCGCAGGTTCTTTATCATCTAAAAGCGTATAGTTCAAGCGAATAGCGCCTAATGTTTCTAATGTATCAAAAGAGACTTCTAATATCTTCCAAACACCTTGATTAGTGCTATCGATATTTAATAAGTCACTCTTAATACCATTGTTCATGGAATTTGGTAATACTTCTAATTGGAAAGAAGCGATGTTAGAACCAGTTTCCGCAAGAACGTATAAAGAAATGATGTCGCCATTTTTCGCGTCATCTTCAATAAAGTATGGTTCCTCAATTAAATCACTGCCAATGTAGTTATTTTGGCTGTTTTTAACTGTGTATTTAAGTGATGACTTATCACCAAAACCATTATCATTAACAATTTCACCTTTGTTATCTTCACTAGAGACACCTAATGGTATCTTATTTAAATCTCTAGTGGATACCCACTCTTTGACTGTATCACCAACTTCTAGTGGTTTTGGTTCACTACTAGTGGGTGTCCTTTGATTACAGGCCACCATTAAAGAAATGGTCATCAAAGATGTGACCGCACATAAAAGATGCTTTTTATTATTCATACAACGCTTGTTCCTCTATCAAGGATATTATACAAGCGCGTTTAATTATTTTTAAATAATTTTTAATCGTAGAAAGGTTCTGTTGGCTCCATCAATGAACCAAGGGAGAATTTGCCATCTTCATAAACAAGCTTTTGATCGTTTATATAAATAATTCCATCTTTGTATTCAAAAGGATAGTTGGGATCTTCGTTATTTTGCATTTTCTCTGATCCATACTCAGTGATATCTTTTCTGAAAGCAACGAAGGAAGACATGTTTTTCATATCGAACATGGTAACCATAGAAAAGAGACGGCCTGATCCACCTGTACTATAATTCACAATATCCAATGTACCGTTTTTATCATAATCCCACAACATGATATGAGAATCATGGTTAAGGCTGAAACGATAGACTATATCTTTGTACAAGATAAAAGTGTGATGACCTTTGGTGGCAAAAATACCTAAGTCAGAATAATACTTTTTAATGCCTTTGGGAGTAAGATTTCTAACATCTAAAGCATCTAGATGTGCGTATGAAGTGCTTACTTCACCATTGACAATATATCCGCGTTCATTTAAAGCATTAGTAAACTTTTCGGCATTGGTTGTATCAGTGCTTGTATAAAAATCAGGCAAGGAAAAACAAGGATCTGAAGTATCATTATTTGATGATAAGTTGCCACAACCAGCAAGGGCTAAAATAGCAGCGCTTAAAAGTATTAATTTTTTCATGTTTATAGTCTATGGTTTGTCTTATAGTAAGCGATATCCGCGGCAATCTTTGCTAAGCACTTTTGTCCATGGATAAAGCATTTTTCATCATCAGGTTTTACAAATGAGGAAATAATAAGGGCAACACCAATGATGGCGTCGATAATAGCCGCGACGATATAGATGACTATACGTGGATCACCATAGTAGGCATCCAAGTATTCACTGCCTACTTCTTTTCCCAAAAGTGCGCCCATGACAAATATGATTAAGAACACTAATGCGGAACTAGCGATACCACTGATACCGAGACCACGCTTAATCCAATAGAACTTTGGATAATGGGCTCTACCATAATCTATAACTTGTTGTTTTGTATATTCTTTATCACCAAAGGTGTATGTTTGAGAGGCCATAATTAAACCCTCCTTTAAATTACTATTTTTTGTTTATCACAAATAATATAGCAACAAAGGATTAGTTTTTAAATATTTCTTCGAATATATCGAGATTGTTTTTATCTGGGTAGATACACAAATACACTTGTTTTAGTGTTTTAGGTTCATAATCATGCATCGCTTTATAGCAAATAAGCGCAGCATCCTTGATTGGATAACCAAAGGCCCCTGTTGATATAGAAGGGAACGCTATTGATCCTAAACCTAGCTCATCAGCGAGTTTTAAACAGTTGATATAACAGTTATATAAGGTAACTGGAGGATTAGGGTCACTATAATATCTAGGACCCACTGTATGGATAATATATTTGTTATCAAGATTATAAGCTTTTGTAGCTTTAGCTTCGCCTGGTCTACAACCATTAAGTGTACGGCATTCTTCTAATAGAAGTGGTCCCGCTGCTCTATGGATGGCACCATCAACACCACCACCGCCTAATAATGTTTCATTGGCAGCATTAACAATCGCATCAGCGGTGCGACCAATCTTTGTGATGTCTTGATAAACAACTTTAATGTTCAAATTAGATAACTCCACATGGAATTAAGACCGCTAATAAGACAGCCACTAAACCCCATTCCGCAATTAAGAAGATATTACGGGCTTTTGGTTTCATATCTGGTACATAGTTACTAGCAAGGAAGAATGGAATATAAGTAGTAAAGAATACTGGAATAACACCCCACCATTTATAGACCCAGATGAATGAGTTATTAGTAGTCGCCGCTAAGAAGGATTCAAATAAGGCAAACAATAAAGCCATCTCAAGCGCGACCATGAGCTTACAGCTAATGCCTTTAAACTTACCTCTAGCAAAGTATCTCTTTGTTCTATCTTGTGGCATCATTTTGAATGAAATAATACCCGCCAAAGAGAACATCATGGATAATTCCCAAGAAACACCAACTAATAGGATGAATGTTGTGGATTGGTTAGATACTGCCCATAATGGATAACCACTGCATTTACCGATAATCGCATTAGCGATTTCATATAACCAGTGCACACCATATAAGGCTAAACCTGCTTGTACTGCGGGGTAGTTCTTCTTATGGATTTCACTCCAATAAACGTAAAAGACTACCGCTAAGATGAAAATAAAGGTCCAATTAAAATTACCTGTATCACGGACCTTAATAGCGTTCACAAGATCCATCGATTCTTGTGAGCCATCGCCCCAAAATTTTAAAAACATATGTAAAATCCTCTTTTCTAATTATACACCATAGAAAAGAAATGAAGTTATCTAACTTTATTGACGATATCTTTAATATCTAATAGGTCTTCAATGATATATGTTTCTTTACCAGTGGCTAAGCCATAGCCATCTTTTGGTAAAAACATAATGCTTTTAATATGCGCGTTATTTGCACATTCAATATCCATGCTTCTATCACCAACATAGAAGGTGTTGTTTCTATCTAGATGATATTTGTCTACGAGATAGTTAATTGAATCCGGTAATGGTTTTCTATTAAAAGCGGAATCCACACTGGTAATGATTTCATCAAAGTAATCATAGATTCCAATATTTCTTAATACTGGTTCTGTAGATTTACCTCTATGGGTAAAGACATAACTATGGATACCTTGTTCTTTTAGATACTCTAATATCTCAATAGCGTGTTTCATTGGTTTAATCTTTAACTTCTCTTCGCCAGATATTTGTGAATATCTATCCTTTAGTTCATCAAACTTAATGCCAGTTTGTTTTTCCATACCTTGGATAAAGTGGCCAACAGAATATCTGATGGCTTCTTTATAGACATCTTCTTTGTTTAATTCGATACCAATCTTTTCTTTATAGATACGACAAAGACTATTGACGATAATATCGTAAGAATCAATTAAGGTACCATCTAAATCCCAAATAAACGCTGGTGTATTCATATGGAACATTATAGTAAAAAACAACCAGGTATTGAACCTGGCTGTGATTATTTTGTTTATTTGTAAGTAATTATGCTAATTCCTGTGGAATATTTAATGAATAACCATCAGAAGAAGAAACAACGTGGAAATAGGCGCTGGTTATTCCTCCCGTCAAATACTTGTTTAGTTCATCATCCTTAACGGCATACTCTATCACAAACTCTCCATAATCTAATGTAAGTAAATCGTTAAAAGAAACTAAATCGGCATCTCTAGAATTCACACTATACTTATTTGATGTGAATCCATGTATTGTCCCAATCTCTTTTTCTGTTCCAACTAATGCTTTATTATTGTTTTCATCCACAGAACTGATTCTTCTAACAATTGTTAGATCATCGAGATTAACGCTATAAGGATTATTGATATCGTAATCGTGTATATGGCGAGCAGTAATGTTAAAAGATAGTTTTTCAGTTTGAAAACGTTCGCCTTCTCCGCGGACACAGACAGATGCAGTAAAATCTTCACTAATTACTAGATTTGAGCTACTGCTTGTTGTTTGGTTGTTGCCGCAACTACACAAAGTTGCCAACGCTATTAATAACACTATTTTTCTCATACTTTGCTTTACTTGTAAGCGTTTGCGAGGTAATTGCCTATCTCTTCGACGTTATAGAATGGTCTGATATCATAAAACACTGATGATCCACTTCCATATTCAATTGGATAATCAACAGGGACACCACCATCGATGTTTTCGCCTGCTTTATTAGCAACCATCACAAAGTTAGAACGGATAAATGGGATACCATCCGCTGTGGTTTGCGAGCAAATAGAACAACTGCCACCACCACTTTTTTGGCCTAAAATCTTATAGCCCAATTCTTTTGCACATGCTGGGAAGAAATTGGCGCATGAGAATGAATAATAGCTTGTTAAAATGCCAATGTTGAAATCAAACTGCTTTGCAGCTTCTTTATCTTGTTCATCATATTTGCCATCCAAATTGATGTCTACAATGTATTCTTCAGTAACGTCATATTCATTGAATGTGTCTTTATAGGCATCAAAGCCAACCCCACCATTTAATAAACCCAATAGGCCTGTATTTGCCCAAGTATCGCCACCACCATTAGAACAGATGTCTAAAACGATATTCTTTACTCCTTCCTGCTTCGCTTTATTAAAGGAACTTAGAACATAGCCAAAAGAATCACCATTTGTTGGAGCGGCACCTAGACCTTTATAATAATCATCCCAGCCTTCATAATCGACATAGAATTGAGGAAAACCGATATAAGCGGTATCACTACCTTCTGGATGATGATAATAATAACTATTACTACCAAATGGGCGGTAGTAATAAAAAGAATAATAGGTATATGCTTTTTTATTTTGAATGTTATCTACTTGGTTGAATAAAGCTCTAAATTCAGGAATCCGAGAAGCTTCTGCTTTAGCCATTTCATAAGCAGATGAGCCATCTGGTAAATAAGTGTGACCACCATCGTATAGGCCAGTGAATAAAGCTTCTAAACCTTGATAGTATTCTTTCTTATCCGTGGACAATAGATATTCTTTGATCTTTGGATGATGTTGTTCTAACAAGGCATTAAGGCCTAAAGTTTGGAATAATTCATCGCCAAAAACCATTTGTTTTGTATAGCCACGATAACTATCAAAAGACATACATAATTCGTTGTAAACGTAATTAGCAAGATCGACTGGTCTTTCTTCGGTCAATTCATTTATGTCTTTGTAATAGTTTTCGTAACTAGAAGGAATTGTTCTTTCGCCCATTGATTCATACCAGTCTAAGATGAAAATTTCTTCACCATTATATGCAATGTTATAAACTGCGATAGAACCACTGAAGGAACTTAACAATGTTAACGGAGCGTAGACATCTTCATCATCAAAATAAACGTTAATATAATATTTTGCTAAATTAATAGTTCCTAATTTTGGTTGCGATTTAATAGTATTGAACGGTTTCGCAATAAATATCTTTGAAGTTGAAGATAGAAAATCAGGGTGATTAGAGAAAGCCGCTATATCGTTAGATGTAAATACATCATTTGTGTAATCAAAAGCAAAATAACTACCAGAAGATAGAGAATAGCATAAGGTGTTATTGTTCATCTTAGTAACATTTAATTCAGTTCTAAAGAAATCTTTATAGTATTTAGTAACAGATATGTACGGAACATTAGGAGTGTCTTTATAATAGCGAAGCGTTGTGGAATCAGGACATTTCACATGGCTTTTATGATTAACATTGACTTGTTTATCAATGTACTGTTTATCTGATGGCCAAGAGCTAGAGCTAGAAGAGCTACTACTGGAATAGGAACTACTACTAGAAGACGATGTACTAGAAGAAATTGATGTACTTGTACTAGCGGATGTAGAAGATGGTACATCTGATGAAGAACTGCTTGAAGAAGAGCTACTACCAAAGGATGATGTAGCACTATTAGCAGGCATGCAGCCTACTACAAGCAATGATATGGCAACTGTAACTAATAATATTTTCTTTCTCATAATCAAACAATTATTGGATTTATTCTAGTCCAAGTATGAGTAAATATTCAATTATTTAAGTTCTGCTAAGGGAGATTTAGTGATTTTATTTAAAATGGTTTGTTGGCAAACAATGCTTTTTAGGAATATAATCAGTCAATCCATAAAAGGCATATGCGCTTTGCATAGACAAAATAGCATTTGGATATTACGCAAAAAGACATTCTAGTTC
>CAMZGG010000057.1 GCA_947306345.1 uncultured Caryophanales bacterium | reverse complement strand
TTCTTGAAGAAAGAAAGAGAAGAGACCACCGTATCTTAGGTAAACAATTAGGCATCTTTATGTATGATGATCTTGTTGGTAGAGGTTTACCAATGTGGTTACCTAATGGTTTCCTTGTTAGACGTTTATTAAGTGACTATATCATGGATAAAGAAATAGCCTTAGGCTATAAACACGTCTTAACTCCATGTTTAGGCAACGTTGAATTATATAAGACATCTGGTCACTGGGCCCACTACCAAAAGGATATGTTCCCAAAGATGGACGTTGATAACGAATCCTATGTCTTAAGACCAATGAACTGCCCACATCACATGGTTATGTATAGAAGTGCTTTGCACTCTTACCGTGAATTACCATTAAAGATTGCAGAAATTGCTGCTGACTTCCGTTTTGAAGCTTCAGGTGCATTAACTGGTATTGAAAGAACAAGAGCGTTCTATCAAAACGATTCCCACATCTTCTGTATGCCAACACAAATTGGTGAAGTCTTTAAGGAAGTTACAAAGCTCATTCTTGATGTCTATAATGACTTCGGATTTAAGAACTATGCCTTCCGTTTATCATTAAGAGATCCTAACGATACCGAAAAATATTTCGGTAATGATGAACTCTGGGAAAAGAGTGAAAACCAATTACGTGAAGTTTTAAAAGAATTAGGTGTTGATTATTACGAAGCCATTGGTGAAGCGGCTTTCTATGGTCCAAAACTTGACGTTCAAGTTAAGAGCGCCATTGGTCATGATGTCACATTATCCACTATTCAATTAGACTATCAATTACCAGAAAGATTTGAGCTTACCTATGTTGATGAAAAAGGTGAGAAAGCTAGACCAGTTGTTGTTCATAGAGCAATCTTAGGTTCTTTAGATCGTTTCATCGCCTTCTTAATTGAAGAAACTAAAGGTGCTTTCCCAACATGGTTAGCCCCAGTTCAAGTTAACCTATTACCAGTTAACAATGATTACCACTTAGAATACGCTAACGAATTATTAGCGAAGTTCAAAGAACATGGTCTTAGAGTGACTCTCGATGACTCCAATGATAAGCTCGGTTATAGAATGAGAGCCTCTCAAATGAAGAAGATCCCATTCACTCTCGTTCTTGGTGATCATGAACGTGACGATAGAACAGTGACTTATAGAAGATTCGGTGTTCAAGAACAAATCACTGTCAGCATTGATGAATTCTTAAAACTCATTGATGATGAAATCAAAAATAAAGCATTACTCAATGCTGAAAACAAATAAAAATCATTAACTAAACTGCCTACCTAAACGGTAGGCTTTTTATTCCGCTTTTATCTTGCGCACATAATGTGATAAATTAGAGATAATCGGAACATTTTTAAATTTTAAGAGGTGTTTTATGAAGAAAAGTATTATTACATTTGCGATAGTTGAAGCTAGTCTATTAGCGACATCTTTATTAGGTTGTTCCACTCCTAATTCTTCTACGCCTATTTCTTCAAGCGATAATAGTTCAATATCATCCAGTATAGAATCCAGTTCTTCTAGCGAATCATCTAGTTCTTCTAGTGTACCTGTTCATGAGATTGATCCTCTTAGAGAGTTGAACTTTAGATATAACTCTACTACTGATAGCTATTGGCTTGATGGCGCTAAATCTACAGATATCTCTGGTAATTTAGTCATCCCACGTACATATAATGGAAAACCTGTAGTCGGTATTAATATGCAAGCTTTTCAGCTTTGTAAATCATTAAAATCAGTGGTCATTCCAAGTTCTATTAAAGAAATAGAATCTGAAGCCTTTGCGTTATGTGAAAATTTAGAATCAGTCACCTTGAATGAAGGTTTAACAAGAATTAGTTATTATGCTTTTCATAGATGTGAGAAATTAAAATCAATCGTTATTCCTGATACCGTCACCTTCTTAGGAGATTGTTCATTTTTGGACTGTCTTTCTTTAGAAAGCGCAAAGCTAAGTAAATATATTACTGCGATTGGTGACTATATGTTTGAAGGATGTTCAAAATTGAAATCAGTTAACATTCCTGAAGGGGTTACTCGCATTGGCGAATTTGCCTTTAGAGATTGTGATTTCAATGCGGTTACAATACCAAATACTGTTAAAGAAATTGCCGTTAGCGCTTTTAATGGCAACAAATCTTTAAAGAGTGTCACTATTCCAGAAAGTGTGACTACTTTAGATTCTTCCGCTTTTATCAATTGCTCATCATTAGAAGCAATTAATGTAGATACAAACAATACTGTGTATTGTTCTATTGATGGTGTCCTTTTCAACAAAGAAAAAACTACACTGATGAAATTCCCATCAAACTGGGCAAAGGCTTTTACTTTTCCAAGTAGCGTTACCACTATTGGTGACTATGCATTCAGTAGCTGTGATCATTTAGTATCATACGAAGTTCCAAACAACATTACTTCTATTGGTAAAAATGCTTTTTCTAGCTCCAAACATTTAGAATCAATTAATATTCCAAATAGTGTCACCTCAATTGGAATGTACTGTTTTGCGTGGGATACCGCTTTAAAAGAGATTACCATTCCTGGAAGTGTTTCCACTCTTGATCAAGGAACATTTAGAGATTGTAGTGTTCTTAAATCAGTAACATTAGAAGAAGGCATTACCTATATTAGCCATTCACCATTTATGTGGTGTACATCTTTAAAATCAATTGTTATTCCTCATAGCGTCACTAACCTTGGCTTACAAGCTTTATACGAAAGCTTCTTCAAGAATATCTTCTACAAGGGAACAGAAGAAGAATGGAACAATATTGAAAGTCTTTCCAGACCACCATACATTTATAACGTGAGTGAAACCACTTTATCTTTCTATAGTGAAACTACACCAACAGGCACTGGTTCTTATTGGCACTATGTGAATGATGTGCCTACCATTTGGTGAAACTCTAAATAAATAATTGACACATTATACTAATAATGATAATATCTTAACGCAAAAACGTAGAAAGCAGAGGCACCCGCTTCTCGCCAGACTGACAAATGTTGGTTGGCTAACGCTACTTCTTATGGGCTAAGAATGTTAACGGGTGCACAATGCATCCGTTTTTTAAATCAAAAAGGAGTGTGATACTTATCATCGACAATCGCTACGCCAAAAACCAAAAACCTGGCAACAACCAAAACAAAGATTTAGTAAATGAAAACGTTCGTTTCCCTGAGGTCCTTTTAATCGGCCCAAATGGTGAACAAATCGGTACAATGTCTTCACGTGAGGCACAGTTCAAAGCCAATGAATATGACATGGACTTACTCTGTGTGGCGCCTAACGCCAAACCTCCGGTTTGCAAGATCATTAATTACAGCAAATATCGCTTCGAACAACAAAAGAAAGCGAAAGAAGCCAAAAAGAATCAACATACTGTCGAAGTTAAAGAGGTCCAATTAACACCACAAATTGGTGGTCATGATATGGACACTAAAGCCAGAGCCGCCCAAAAATTCTTAGAAGCGGGTAATAAAGTTAAAGTAGGCGTACGTTTCCGTGGCCGTCAAATGACTCACATCGAAGTCGGCCAAGAAGTCATGGATAAGTTTATCGCTCAATTAAGTGATTACGCGAATATTGAAAAACCATCTGCGATGGAAGGTCGCTGGATGTATGCAATACTCGCCCCAAAGAAGAAGTAGGAGGAAAAGTATTATGCCAAAAATGAAAAGCAAAAGAGCTTTAATGAAAAGAATTAAAGTTACCGGCACAGGCAAAGTCGTCAGACATCACGCCTATGTTTCACATTTAGCCCCACACAAAACCACAAAACAAAAGAGACACTTAATGAAGTCCGCTGTCTTACACAAGACCGACTACAAGAGAATTAAGTTTCTCATCGTTAAATAAGGAGGACACTAGAATATGGCAAGAGTTAAAGGTGGCACAGTCACACACGCCCGTCGTAAAAGAGTTTTAAAAAGAGCCTCTGGTTATTTCGGTAGCAAACACTTATTATTCAAAACTGCGAAAGAACAAGTCATGCACAGCTTACGCTATGCGTACATCTCTCGTAGAGACATCAAAAGAGATTATCGTAAATTATGGATCAGACGTATCAACGCTGCTTGCAGATTAAACGATATCTCCTACAGCAAGTTCATGTTCGGTTTAAAGCAAGCTAACATCAACATCAACCGTAAGATGTTATCTGAATTAGCCATCAATGATCCAAAAGCTTTCGCTGATTTAGTGAAAACTGCTAAAAAAGCTTAATTGAATTATTAAGGTTTGATAAAAGAGCGATTAAAGTCGCTCTTTTTATTTATATTCTTTAAATCCTGATTGCTTTAACAAAGTAATATATTCATCTGGAAGAGATATCTTTGATTCTTCTTTACTATGTTTTATTTCAGTGTCACTTCGTAATATCTTATGCACACTCTTAACCGCATACATATTCATCTTTTCATCAAAGGTTATTTCCTCTAATAAGTCATAAAGGATATGGCATTCTAGTCTAAAATACTTATTGTCATCTTTTGAATAAACGATGCCTGAAATCATTTCACCATTTGATTCAATTGTTATTCTTTCTAAATATAAATCATTTTCTAAAATTTCCACTATGTAATTTAGATGGTCATCCTCACTAGAGAAAGAATATCGCAAGTTTTCATTTACTTTGTAAATGGTGTCTCCAAATAAATCTATTTCACCATTGTTTTGATAAACGTATCTAAGGGAATCGTTTTCAAATAAGTAAGTAAAATATGAACCATGTTTTGGTTTATTCTCTAATAGATTATCTACTTTTTTAACGCCATCTAAATAATCCAAATAATGAGCATAATATCCTAAATCAGAATAACGATATTTCTTATTGATTCTAGAATAACGAATCATTGTTGGTTTGAATGTTTTAAAACCACTATTCAAATAAGAAAGCCAAATCTCTTTCGCGTGTTTTCTTAAATATAAAGCATGCTCATGAAAGTCTTCTTTTTTATGAAACATATTACTTTTCTTCTTCTAGTTCTTTAGTTTCATTTCTTCTTATCAAGAAGATTGATTTATTTCTCGTATCATAACGTTTAGCGATGATATGGATTAAGTTCATTTCAAGTCCACTATAGATGGCAACAATACCACCCACAATCATATAGACGCCCCATAACATTGGAATCTCGCCAATAAAGAAGAATGGGAAGGCATAGACGAATAAGCCTAAGGCTTTATTAGCGTATGTATGAATCGCACTAAATCTATTAAATTTAATCGCGCATATGATGTAGGCGATAAAGTGTAAGGCTGTTGGAACACCAATGATTGTCCATTGTAACGGGGTTAATAATCTTTGGAACGTCGGGAATAGACGCGCCGCCATGACACCATAGAAGAGTAAGTCAGATAAACTATCTAATGCACTACCAAAGCTTGAAGAAACCCCTAATTTACGGGCCACTAAGCCATCAAAAGCATCAGACAAACCACAAACACCATAAACGATAAAAAATGGCAGAGAAAGCGGTTCTAAAACAATTAACGCTATCGCGCCAAAGATGCGGATTAAAGTGATTAAATTAGCAGCGTTCTTTTTAAAGAAGTTCATAGTAACTTTAGTATAAGACCTTTTTAATAAAGAAAAAAGAAAGGCGACAACATCGAGTGAATTTGTCGCCTAAAATTGTAATTTCTTATTGTTTTTATAGCAATTCATCAACTTGGTTTTCACTAGTGATGATCTTTACTTCGACATTATTAATAGCGTCCCTAATCATTGACTCATAGTCGAACTTCTTTTCGAATTCTTCGACTTCATCTTGATGAGGCATTGTCTTAGGAGCCTTTGGTGTAAAGATTGTGCAACAATCTTCATATGGTCTAATGGAGATGTCATAAGTTCCAATCTTCTTACTAATCTTAATGATCTCTAACTTATCAGTGGTCGCTAATGGACGGATAACTGGTGTATTAGTAACCGCGTTAATGACATGCATTGATTGAAGAGTTTGGCTAGCCACTTGACCAATAGATTCACCACTACTGATAACTGGACATTTACGGCGTTTAGAAAGCGCATCCGCTAATCTAAACATCATACGTCTCATTAGGGTGATACAGTAGCTTTCAGGAGCATTATCATAGATCGCTTCTTGAATCTTAGTAAACGGCACAATATGCAATCTAATACGTGGTTGATATCTATTTAAGACTTTTAACAAGTCTTCTAACTTATAGATAACACCCATTTGTGTGTATGGAGGAGAAGCAAAGTGGATACATTCAATGCTGACGCCTCTTTTCATCATAAGATAGGCGGCGACAGGTGAATCAATACCACCACTTAACATGTGCATGGTTTTACCACCGACGCCTAATGGATAACCACCAGCGCCTAAATATGTCTTGCAGAAGATATAGGCGGCTTCTTGTCTAACTTCAATAGAAAGAAGAATATCTGGATTATGGACATCCACTTTTAAGTGTTCGGTATTTCTTAAAATATGACCAGCGACAATACGGGTAATCTCATCAGAGATGAGTGGATATGTCTTATCGCCTCT
>CAMZGG010000056.1 GCA_947306345.1 uncultured Caryophanales bacterium | reverse complement strand
CACTATCAACACTTGAACTAGTAGTGCTTTCATCGATGATTGAAGTAATAACACTAGGAGAGCAACTAGCGATAGCGACCACTAGTAAAATCGGTAATGTTTTAAACTGCTTTTTCATAAAAAAGTTTCCTATTCATCTTACTTTATTATAGTATGCCCATCTTTATTTGCCTAACTAATTTGGTTGAGTTTTTCTTCTTTAGCTGTAGAATATTTTTCGATGATTAGAAAAGATATTAAAGAGTTCTTAACTACTTTACCTAAAGATGTCACATTAGTGGGCGCTACTAAGTACGGTGACGTTATTGATCTAACCGAGTTATACAACAACGGTGTCACTAACTTTGGTGAAAACCGTGTGGATGCTTTCTTAAATAAATATGAAGCTTTAAAAGATTTAGACATCACATGGCATTTCATCGGTCACTTACAGCGTAACAAAGCCCATTTAGTGGCGAATAAGATAAACTACCTACACTCATTAGACTCTTTAGACCTAGCAAAATCGCTAAATAAATTTTTAGATAAACCATTAAACTGTTATATCGAAGTATCTATTAACTTAGAAGAGAATAAGAACGGTGTACCTTATTATGAAGTTAAGAACTTCATTAGTAAGTGTCTAGAATTTAAGAACATCAATGTAGTGGGTCTTATGATGATGGCTATCGCAAATTCAGATGAAGAGAGCCTTCATCAACAGTTTAGAAAACTAAAAGAACTCCAAAAGGAATTAGAAAAAGAACTTAATATCAATATCCCATATCTATCCATGGGTATGAGTGATGACTATAAGATAGCGATAAGTGAAGGCGCTACACATATTAGACTCGGAAGAGTATTATTTGAAAGGTAGGAATATAACATGGCAGCAAAAGAACAATGGAAATCAACAGGTAAAAATACAGGCAAAGCCTTCTCTAACTTTGGTAAGGCTTTAGGTAAGACTATGAAAACAGTCTTTACCGATGATGAAAATATGCTTGAAGCAAATGGTCACACTGAAGTGAGCAATGCTTGGAGAGAAACTGGTAAAGCCTTTGGGGCCGCTGGTAAATCATTTGGTAAAGCGATGGGTGAAACATTCGGTGCTGAAGAAAAGCCAGAAGATAAGCCTAAAGAAGAACCAAAGGAAGAGACAAATACTGATAACGGCGTTGCCCAAATAGAATATAAAGAAAAGACTGAGGAAAGGTAACCTCAGCCTTTTTGATAGTGGCAGTGACAACCACTAATGATTATTTCTAATAGTGTCCGCTATAGCGCTAGCCTTAGTGGCATCTATTGAATAATAGAATCTAAAATGTGATGGGTAATAAGAACTATATGAGCCCTTGTAGATGTAATCCATTGCAGCAACATCATAATTGGCCTTATCCCAACCACAGAAGATTTGTAGTGTCCATTCATCAGTCACACCATAGGTGATCATTGGTAAGATATCGACACTATATCCCTTCTCCTTAGGAGTATATTCAAGTTCCTTTAAACTATTAAGAATACTTTTATCATCATCGTGATAATTGAATTCGTTTTGTCTCTCATCTTTTCTTGTTTCACGATATTGGATTAACGCAGGTGTGGTGGATTCTTCTACATTAGCAAAGAACTTATCGATAGTGGCCTCTTCTCTAACGGTTTCATAAATGTTATTTAAGGTATCACTTATCTCATAGTATCTCTCTTTAGTTTTACTAATGATTTCATCTGTGATAGTTTTGCCGACATCATAAACATAGAACTGTGGCTTTGGTGCGCCCCAGCCTCCACCATATGCTTGTGTGGTGATTGTGCCATCTTCATAGACATAGATGAAGCAAGCAGTTAAGTCACCAAAAGCACTATATACTTTATAGCCAATAAAATCTAAATTATCTCTAGCAATAGCTTTGCTATCAACCTTATTACCGTTTTTGTTTTTAACTCCCTTTTTGATAATATCTCTAACTTTTAATTCATAGTCATCGTGGTGATTTTGTTGAACGTTGTTTTCTAAAATCCAAAATTCACCACAGTTAGGGTTTTCGTTAGGAGCTTTCGCATTATCTAACCATCGTTCAATATATATAGGACTGGCTTCTCGTGGTTCTAATACCTTAAATGGGCTACATGCGCCTAATAGTGTTGTTAATAATGTGATAGGGATAAGAAGTAATTTCCTTTTCATATGTTTTGAACCCTCCTCACTTATTAGACGTTAAGATTTAGTGAAACTGCTAATCATTATTTAAAGTTCATTTAATGTGTACTTGCGTAATATAAGTATAAGTAGTGTACAATATATGCTAGCAAGAAATATTCTTGATAGTATTAAAGAAGGGATAGACATTTGTTCATGCCTTCTACTTAAGAAAGGATAACTATGAAAAAGATTTTTAAAAAGCTCACTTTTTTAGCGGTTCCATTAATGGTCTTAGGCTGTGCTGGTCCAGTTAACACAAGCAACAGCAGTGCTTCTAGACCATCTTCCACTAACAGTGGTGAAAATACTTCTAGTAAGCCATCAAGCACAAGCTCAGTTAATTCTGGTAGTGGTGTTCACGCTCATGAATGGGCAAGTGAATGGTCTTCTGACCAAAATAATCACTGGCACGCCTGCGCTAGCTGTAATGAAAAGAAAGATAGTGCCGCTCACTCCTTTGGTGAATGGAAGACAGAAAGCTTAGGTGCAAGGCTTAATGATGCCCGTTTCAATCTCTCCACAATTAAATATAGAGAATGTAGTGTTTGTCACTATGAACAAATCGATAGTTCACAAGCAGTCTTACCAGAAATTAGATTCACATTTGATAAGAATGACGCAAACGCTAATTTCGCCACAGCCGCTAGAAGTACTGATGTAACTAGACCAAAAGTCAGTGGCAAAATCAGTATTACAAATGCAGGTAGTTACAACACAACATCAGATCTTCCTGGCGTTATGAAAGTCAGAGGTAACCAAACTGCGGGCTTTGATAAAAAGGGTTTCCAAATTAAATTTGATAAGAAACAAAACATGCTTGGCTTAAATAAAGGCAATAAGTATAGAAAGTGGGTCTTACTTGCGGATGCTAAAGATACAACTGTTTCTAGAACTGCTTTAGGCTTAACAATGTCTAAAGGTGTTGTCGGTAGTGATTCCAATGTTTGGTATTCTGATTTCACACCAGTCAGTGTTTACCTTAATAACACATACTGGGGCATGTATATGCTTGCCGAACAAAAAGAAGTTAAAAACGGCAGAATCAAATTAGATGAACCAGTTACTACTAATGCAAGTGGTCAAGAAGTTGATGACACATCAATCAACATCGGCTACTGCTTCGAATTAGACTACTATGCTAAAAACGAACCAGCTAAAGGCGCAGAAGGTGATCCAACATTCTCCATCGATTATGGTAACTACTTCAAGAGTAGTGACTATAAGATTGAAAGCTGCTTAGCGAACTCCGGTTTAGGTATTGTTAAAACATATACCATGAACTCTGATATTACTGACAGTACCGCTGGTACAACTGAGCAAAA
Organism: uncultured Caryophanales bacterium; assembly: GCA_947306345.1. GTDB lineage: Bacteria > Bacillota_I > Bacilli_A > RFN20 > CAG-826 > RUG14515. Next base: position 3,052 of record CAMZGG010000056.1, on the reverse strand, counting down.
GAATGAAAATAATAGTAATCAAATCAAGTTCATCAAAGCTAGATTACAAGCTTTATTTAATGTCTTAGGTGAAGCTGTTAAGAACAAAAAAGCAAAAGATATTAATGATAACAACCAAGTAGTTGATACTTCTTTAACGATTAAAGAAACAATCCAAAAGAACTTTGACTTAAACGCTTGGGCGGAAGGCTTCATCATCAACGCTGTCTGCTTACCACCAGACGTTGGTTATTCTTCATTCTATATGTCATATAACAACGCTCCTAACGGCGATAAGAGATTAAGATACGACAACCCATGGGACTTCGATAGTAACTTCGGTAATAGAAGAAACTTCATCGAAAAACCAGATACAGCATCCTCTTCTGGTGGTGGCTGGGGTCAATCCAGCTCCTATGATCCATACTTCATGGATAGAACTGCTAACATGTGGTTACAATTCTTAGGTAAGTTAGACTTCTTCATGAATGACTATGTTAAACCAAAATGGAATGCTGCTAGAGAAAACAAGAAATTCGAAAATATGCTTAGCTTAGCCAATACATATTACAAGTATTACGACGCGGAATACGCTAAGAACTTTGCTAAATGGACAACCACACAAGCTTCTGACAACAACGTCGGTAGTTACTTCAATGGTGATGGTGTCAATTCTGGTGAATTAAGAAAACCATTCGTGAATGTCAAAGAACGTAAAGACGCACAACAAGAAACACTCAATTGGTTAGTCAAACGTGTCAATTATCTTGAAAAGAAATGGACACCAGAAAAGAATAGAACACCTCTTTCCGCCGATTAAGTAATTAATAGCAAAACAAAAAGGCACTGAACTCGAATCAGTGCCTTTCTTTTTACATTGCGCGATATGCATCCATAAACGCATTGAGCTTTTCATTACTAATGGAATAAGTAACCCTGAGCTCACTTAATTCATCATTGCCATATGTAATGGCGGGATTAACGTAATATTTAGTGAGTTGCAATTGTGGTTTGTTATTAAAAGAATCTTTACCAATAGCGACTGTATAGTCATTTTCAATACCATAATAAAGCAAGCGGGTATCATCTGTACTAATTGTTAAGGTGTCATCCACTTCTATGCAAACAAAGTCCCTTATTGTGTCTAGTAACTTAAGATCTGTGTCTACTGATTTGTTTCCGTTATATTTGATGAATGGTTTGGTTTCAGAATTCTCTATATAGGTACAGAAGTTTTCTAATGACATTTCCTCATAAACCTTATAAGCAGATTCTTCCGCTAAAACATCCATCTCTTCCCATTTATTAATCGCTTCATTGATGATTTTTCTACCGACTCCCTTAGGAAGGCTATAACTAGTGGTTTTCGTTAAATATTCTTTATCTTTGGTGTAGCCTTCTTCAAACATAGTTAAGTTATTTTCATAAACATTTATTTGAAGTTCAAAATAATCACCCATATCTCTGCGTAGTATGTATCTAATATGATCATCGCCTCTAGTAGGAGTAAAAGTGCTCAAAGACTTACTTGCTGTATTATCCACGATGAATTTAGCGAGTGTATATTGGTAATCACTCCAACCATTAGTAGGTCTATTCCTTCCGGCTTCTTTATCATAAACATCCATATCAATGAATGTCATTGTTCCTTTTTCGATATTTGTTAACCAGTCTTCTAAAGAGTATTTAGGATTTGTATTTGAACAACCTGTTAATAGAGGTAAGACCATTAAAGGTAATAGAATAATCTTTTTCATAATATTTATATTCCTTTCTCTAATTAATTAGCGACACCAGTGATTTTTCTAATAATGTTATCGACTTTATCTCTTGAAACACTATAGGAGTTAGTAACTGTATGTGGATCATTAAATGAACCCTTAAATTCATATGTGAGTACCGCGACACAATTTTCATTGTAATCAAGATAGAATTTCAATATGAAATCTTCACTTAGTCCATATGACATAAATGCGTCTCTTCTATCTGGATAAAATGATGCTTTGTTATTAGGATTGATTAAATCTTTAAAATCATCTAATAAAGCATGATCAACATCTTCTTTAGTGACATTACTAAATGTTGCGATTGGATTAGTGGTGGCTTCTTCTATTCCTTTATAGAAGTTTTCTAATACGCCAACTTCTTTCGCGGCAGCATATTCTTCTTTTTGTGTTTTAGCTATTTCTTGACCTCTATTAAAGGAGAAGGCAAGTAATGGAGTAACACCATAGCCATATGTTTCATAACGGGCACATTGTTTGATTCTCTTATTATTCGCGACACCATACGCTTCAGTCTCAATACATTTTTCATGAATGCGAATTGTGTAATTTGTATAGGGACCCATCTCCTTCTTAATTGTGTATGTCATTAAATCCCTTTGATCAATATCATCTACTTTTTTTGGAAATTTAAATTCAAGATCAAAACTCTTTAATAATCTATTGGCAATAGTCTTTTCATAGTCATAGAACACATCTAAATCCGCGCTGAATCTTAATTCGTTTTCAAAAACATCTGTATCTTTAAACCAATCCATAGGAGTATAGATTGTTTCTTTTTCTTTTTCTTCTTGTTTGTTGTTACATCCCACTAGGAGGGAGATTGCCATCAAAGGCACTAGTAGAATCTTTTTCATACATTATTCCTCACTTTTTTCAACGTCTATTTTATGGAGTGTCAGGTTCGTCCTTCTACCAAGATGGTATTTGAATCGATATTTTTCTTGTCAGGATTAACTTTACATTTATTAAAAAGTGGTGGGTTTATCACCATCGCTTATTAATTGTTGTTATCCTTGCTTCAAGTCTTTGAACTGAGATTTTTGGTAATTCATAAAAATTATAGTAAGTGACTGTTTCACCTTCATGATGAGGGAAGGCTCTTTCGTAAGTATATTTCACCACTAAGTAGTAGCGGTCTTGATTAGAACCATCCACAACTCTATCGTGTGGTTGTAAATCAACGCCCACCATTAAGTTATCGTTAATCGTATATGTGAATAAAAATGGTCCGATGTTTTTATCATCACTATCTTGTTTAAAGTAATTAGTCCATCCCTTACATTCTT
>CAMZGG010000055.1 GCA_947306345.1 uncultured Caryophanales bacterium | reverse complement strand
GATACAGAAACATCAAGACAAGCAGCCGCTGAAGCAGAAAAGAACGTTGTAACCATTCAAGAAGAAGGTACAGTCTTACTTAAGAACAAAGACAATGCCTTACCATTAAATCTTGAAACCAATAAGAAAGTTAATATCTTTGGTTCATGTGCGTATGGCTTATTCTTCAATAATGGTGGTTCTGGTGCGTTCCAAACAGACGGACGTGTTTCTAACTTCCCAAGAACCGCGGTTAAGTTAGAAGAAGCCCTTCAAGAAGAAGGCTTTGAAATCAACGACAATCTTTTCAATTTAGTTAAGAACTACTATAACGGCAAGAAAGTTTCTGTTGCCCCAAGTGATTACAAGATCTTCTGCGGTATCAACACATTTGGTTATCCAGAAATCGTTCCTTCAGGTAATGGCGCTAAATTAGATCCAATTGATTATGAATTACCAGTTTCCGCTTATGAAACAGCCTTTAGTGAATTAGGTGGTAAAACCGCATTAGAAGACGCTAAAGAATTCTCAGACACCGCTATCTTCGCCATTACAAGACACGGTACTGAAAGTGCGGATATGAAAGAAGCTGAACTCAAGTTATATTCCGCTGAAGTCGCAGCTATCAATATGCTTGAACAAAACTTTGATAAAGTCATCATCTTATTAAACGTTCCAACTGTCGTGGAAAGTGAATTCTTGGATGACGATGAAATCAGTGCAGCATTATATATTGGTCATCCAGGTTTAACTGGTACCAAAGCGATTGCAGAAATCCTCTCTGGTAAAGTTAATCCTTCCGGTCACTTAGTGGATACCTGGCCATATAGCGTTAAGAGTGCCCCATCCTACCAATGCTTTGGTAACGATACCACATTAACATATACATCCGGTGCCGCTAATAGAGCGAAATTCACAAACTACGTTGAAGGTATTTATGTTGGCTATCGTTATTATGTCACTCGTGGCATGACAGATAGAAATGCTGGCTATATCTATGAAGACGAAGTGCAATATTCATTCGGTCATGGTTTATCATATACGACATTTGATAAATCCATCGTTGAATATAAAGTTGATAAAGCTAACCAAAAAGTTGAAGTTACCGTCGAAGTTAAGAATACCGGTAACGTTGCGGGTAAAGACGTCATTCAACTTTATACACACGCACCATATAATCCAGGTGGTGTTGAAAAATCATGGTATTCTTTAACAACATTCCAAAAGACAAACATCATCGAACCAGGTGAATCCAAGAACTATAAATTAGAATTCAGTTTCAGAGATATCGCTTCATGGTCCACTGAAAAAGGTCACTATGTGTTAGAAAAAGGTGACTATGAATTCTCAATCAGGGAAAACGTTTGGGATTTAGCGAAGACTTCAGTTAACGGTAGAGAAAATACCAAGAGCATGAATCTCGCAGAAGATGTTGATTTCTTAACCAGTTATCAAACAGGCAAAGAATATGAAAACATTTTCCAAGATGTTGAATATGGCGGCGGTGTTGAACCAAATACCTACTTATCTCGTAATGACTTTGCTGGTACATGGCAAAATAAGGCCGATATCCCATTAGCCTCTAATGCAGATAAGAATCATTTCCCAGGTGGTGCAAGTAACTCCACAGGTTCTGGCTCGTTTACTTTCGAAGATAATCAAATCGATGAAGAAGTGAAAGAACAAGAAGTCGCTGGTGACTTAACACTTAGAGATCTTAAAGACGCAGCGTGGGATGATCCACGTTGGGAAGATTTATTAAGTCAATTATCATACGCTGATATGGATAAACTTATCGAATATGGTGGTTTCCAAACCGCTAGTGTCGATAGAATCGAAAAGACACAAACTGTCGACTACGATGGTCCAAGTGCGGCGTTCCACTCTGGTACAGGTCATCCAAGTGAAGTTATCGTTGGTTGTTCCTGGTCTACAGACGTCGCAAGAGTTATGGGTGAATCCATTGGTCGTGAAGGTGCGGCTCGTGGCTTAACTGGTTGGTATGCCCCTGGCATTAACACTCACCGTTCACCATTTGGTGGTCGTAACTTCGAATATTATTCAGAAGATCCATTAATCTCTGGTTTAATGGCCGGTTACACCGCTCAAGGTATGGCTAAATATGGTGTTTACACATACGCTAAGCACTACTTCTGTAATGACCAAGAATATAGCCGTGCGGGTGTCTTTGTTTGGGCAAGCGAACAAGCATTACGTGAAATCTACGCGCGCGGCTTTGAACTTTATGTTGATTTAGGTGGTATTGGTATCATGTCCGCTTATAACTGCATCGGTTCATGGTGGTGTGGTGGTAGTAAGGCGGCTTTAACCACTCTCTTAAGAGAAGAATGGGGCTTCCATGGTGTTGTCGTTACTGACTATGCTGGTAGTGATTATATGGCCACCAACATCGGCTTAAGAGCTGGTAATGATATGTGGTTAACACCAAGCCAATTAAGTAGTAGCTTAAAACCAAGCAGAGTTCGTACACAATGTCCACATGATGGTGCTATTCTCGCTAGAAGAGCGGCTAAGAACATCCTCTATGCATGTGCACACTCCAACAACGTTTGGACATTAGAGGACTATGCTGCTGTCGGTATCCCAGAAATTAAAAAAGCTGGCGATGGCCACTAGTCGATAACTAATTATATGAATGGAGGGGCTTTTCGGAGCCTCTCTTTTCTTTTTGGTTAAGGTTATGCGAATAAAATGCAATGTTATGTATTTTCTGTGTTAGGGCATTTTTTAATCACTTATAGTAGAATCGCAAACGTAAAAAAACATACAAATTTTAGTTTTTCGCTAACTTTTCTATGTTTTAACAACTCATAAATATGTATAAAAGGAGATTATTTATGTTTAATTTACCTATCTTAGAGTCCTGGCTAGATAAGGAAGTAGCCGCTGGCTATACTTGGGGTAACATCCTTGAGTATTGGTGGGTCGGCTTAATTATTCTTATCGTTGCCGCAGCAGGACTCGTAGGAGCATTCGTTTTACTAAAATTAGTCTTTGGTAAAATGAGATTTAAAGAAGGCGATCAGGAAGCTTTCGATAATTACAAAAAGGCTCCTAAAGCAGAAAAGAAGGCTGTTGCTAAATCCGCAACTGGCCCAGTTAAGAATGTCATCAGATGGCATACAATGAAACGCTGGTTAATCCCAGTCGTGTGCGTTGCTGCACTCATTATGGCCCCTGTTGCATCATTCTTACCAACTGCTGCATTTGCTAACTTAATGTTCACATTACGTGGTAGTCATGTTGACATCATTGACACTGAAACATCAAGAAAAGCTGCTGCTGAAGCGGAGAAAAACGTCGTTACCATTCAAGAAGAAGGTACAGTTCTTTTGAAGAACAGAAACAGTGCCTTACCACTCAACTTAGAAGAAAACAACAAAGTGAACATCTTCGGTTCATGTGCGTATGGTTTATTCTATGGTAATGGTGGTTCTGGTTCCTTCCAAACTGATGGTCGTGTTAACGGCTTCCCAAGAGTGGCTCTCAAGCTTGAACAAGCCATGAAGGATGAAGGTTTTGAAATTAATGAAAACCTCTTCAATTTAATTAAGAACTATTACAAGAACAAATCCATTTCTATCGCTGATGTTGATTACGACATTCAATGTGGTTTCAACAAATATGGCTATCCTGAAATCGTTAGTAGTAAGGCTCCATATGACTATGAACCACCAGTCAATGCTTATGAAACACCATTCGATGCATTAGGTGGCAAGACCTTATTAGAACAAGCTAAAGAATTCTCTGATACTGCGATCTTCTGTATCACAAGACGTGGTTCTGAAGACGAAGATATGAACCTCAGAGATTTACAACTTAAGGCTAATGAAATCGCTGCGATCGACATGCTCGAAGAAAACTTCGAAAAAGTCATTATCTTATTAAACGTTCCAACAGTTATCGAAGCTGAATTCTTAGATGATTCAGAAATCGACGCTGCTGTGTTCATGGGTCACCCAGGTTTAACAGGTACAAAAGCTATTGCTGAAATCCTTGCTGGTAAAGTCAACCCATCCGGTCACTTAGTGGATACATGGCCATATGATGTTAAGAGTGCGCCATCTTACCAAAACTTTGGTAATGATACCACATTAACATATACATCCGGTGCCGCTAATAAGCAAAAATTCACAAACTATATCGAAGGTATCTATGTTGGTTACCGTTATTATGTGACAGCCGCTAAAGAAGGCTACATCGACTATGATGATGAAGTTCAATTCTCATTCGGTCATGGTTTATCTTATACAACATTTGATAAGTCCATCGCGGAATATAAAGTTGATAAAGAAAATCAAAAAGTCGAAGTCACAGTCGAAGTTAAGAATACTGGTGAAGTCGCTGGTAAAGACGTTATCCAACTCTATACACACGCTCCATATACCCCAGGTGGTATTGAAAAATCCTACTATTCATTAACTGCTTTCCAAAAGACAAACATTATCGAACCAGGTGAAACTAAAGCTTATAAATTAGAATTCAGCTATAGAGATATCGCTTCCTGGTCAACCGAAAAAGGTTACTATGTCTTAGAAAAAGGCGAATATGAATTCTCCGTTAGAGAAAACGTTTGGGATTTAGCACAAACCGCTGTCAGTGGTAGAGAAAACACCAAGAAATTAGAACTCGAAGCTGATGTTGAATTCAAAACTTCTTATCAAACAGGTAAAGAATACGCCAACATCTTCCAAGATGCCGAATTCGGTGGTGGTGTTGAAAAGAACACATACTTATCCAGAAAAGACTTTGAAGGCACATGGCAAAATAAGGCTGATATCCCATTAGCCTCTAACCCAGATGCAAGTCACTTCCCAGGTGGTGCAAGTAACGGCTCCACTCCAGGTTCTTTCACTCTCACCGACAATCAAATCGATGAAGAAATCAAACCACAAGAAGTTGCTGGTGAATTAACACTTAGAGATCTTAAAGATGCTGCTTGGGACGACCCAAGATGGGAAAACTTATTAAGTCAAATGTCCTATGCTGACATGGATAAACTTATTGAATACGGTGGTTTCCAAACTGCTGCTGTTAGTAGCATTGGTAAAACACAAACCGTTGACTACGATGGTCCTGGTGCGGCCTTCCACTCCGGTACAGGTCACCCAAGTGAAGTTATCGTTGCCTGCTCTTGGTCAACAGATGTTGCGAGAGTTATGGGTGAATCCATCGGTCGTGAAGGCGCAGCCCGTGGTTTAACTGGCTGGTATGCTCCTGGTATCAATACTCACCGTTCACCATTTGGTGGTCGTAACTTCGAATACTATTCAGAAGATCCACTTATCGCTGGTCAAATGGCTGGTCATACCGCTCAAGGTAGTATGAAGTATGGTGTCTATACATATGCCAAACACTTCTTATTAAATGAGCAAGAAAATAGCCGTTCCGGTGTCTTCTGTTGGGCAACCGAACAAGCTATTAGAGAAATCTATGCTCGTGGCTTTGAACTCTATGTTGATTTAGGTGGTATTGGTATTATGTCATCCTTCAACTGTGTTGGTTCATGGTGGGCTGGTGGTAGTAAAGCCTTATTAACCACTCTCTTAAGAGAAGAATGGGGCTTCCATGGTGTCGTCGTTACTGACTATGCTGGTAGCAGCTACATGGCCACAAATATTGGTTTAGTTGCTGGCAATGACTTATGGTTAACACCAAGCCAATTAAGTAATGATAATAAACCAAGCAGAATCCGTACACTCTTACCACATGATGGTCCAATCCTCTCCAGAAGAGCGGCTAAGAACATCCTCTATGCATGTGCACACTCCAACAACGTTTGGAATGATGAAGACTACGCTGCTGTTGGTATCCCAGAAGTTATCAAAGCTAGTGACGGTCACTAAAAATAACTACATCAATTAAAATGAACCCCAATTCCCGCGTGGATGCGGGGTTCATTATTTTCTTAAAGCCACTTTCGTGGTAGAATTATCTAGAATGAACGATATAAATATTCGGATTGCGGTCGTGGAAGACTCCGCTGATGATTTAAGCAACTGTCTTTCCTTGTTGAATCGCTATAGCAAAGAAAAGAATATATCTTTTGATATCCAAACCTTTGCCAGCGGTGATGCTTTCTTAATGCGTTTTAAGAGCCAATATGACTTCATTATCTTGGATATCAACTTGTCGGCAATGAATGGCATTGATGTTGCTAGAAAGATTAGAGAAAAAGATGAAGAAGTCATCATCATGTTTGCCACCAATTTAGCGAAATATGCCACTAATGGTTATGAAGTAGATGCTATCGACTTCGTTTTAAAACCATTATCATATGCTTCATTCTATTTAAGACTCGAAAGAGTCATGAAAAAGTTAGGTAAAAAGAACGATAATTTCATCGTCGTACCTAATGAAGGTGGCTTTAATAAAATAGAAACGAATAACATCTTATATGTTGAAGTAATCTCTCACGATATTATCTTCCACTTAAAAGATAACCAAGAGCTTACCACAAGTGGTACTTTGAAGAAGTTTGAAGAACAGCTCAAGAATCACTGGTTCATAAGATGCAATTCCTGCTATTTAGTTAACGCGCATAATATTAAACGCGTAGAAAAACTTGACATCCAATTAGCAAATGAT
>CAMZGG010000054.1 GCA_947306345.1 uncultured Caryophanales bacterium | reverse complement strand
AAAGGAGAAACTAATTGCGTTATCTAAACTATATAACTGTTCAATCGATTACTTATTACAAAACGATAACAATGAACGTGGTGTGTGTACTGTAATTAGCAATAAGGAAGAATCTAAAAGTAAATACAATAAGAAAAGATTGCCATTAGTTCTCACTACATTGTGCACATATATAGCGCTGCTTATAACTTTCACAATGAAATGGTTTATTGGCTACTATGAGTATGATGTGAATATTCGCGTTGGAAACAACTATCAACTGCATCACTTAGTTTTTCATTTGAACCACAATTTATATGAGCTCTTTAACATAGAAGGCAACCCATTCACTAATGCCCAAGCAATGAGAGTATTTGCTTATATTTTGTTCATACTAGCGGTATCAATAGTTCTAATCAGTTTTGTTTATCTCTTTGTAGACGCAAAGCCATTCAAAACCATCATTAGAATTGCTAACATGGTTTACTTTATTCTTTTTGCTCTTTTATTGCTTTTAGCAAATGGAGTTGGTTGGACCGCCGCTCCAGTGGTTGGATTAGCTCTAATTTCGCCATTGGTGATTATTCAATACGCAGTTAAGCCTATTAGAGTGACTCGTTAATCTCTTTAATAACAGGTATGTCCACTTTGATTTCTTTACGGTCATAAGTGACAAAACCATTCATCTCTTCTTCAACATCACTTAGTTGAGTATAGATGAAGCCAGACATACCTTTATTCTTACAAGGCTTAATCTCTTCATTAACAAATCTTATATATTCTTTTTGGAAGTCTTCTTTATTGTTAAATAATAAGTAAATGAAGCCTTCCTTTTTCTTTGCTTCTTTTAAACGTTTATCAAGGATATACGCGCCACATTCGGAACAGACATACGCTCTTCCTTTGAGCTTAAATCTATTAGGCACTTTGACTTTCCATTTATAGATATGCATTGATTTGACATCGCTGCTACCTTGGTCATGCCAGCCTGATGCATGGTCATAGATTCTAGTAGGATCAATGAGCTTAAGTTCTTGATAAATCTCTTTAGCGTCAAACTGTCCCCAAGCTTCATTGAAAATAGTCCAATAAACAATGCATGGACAGTTATAAAGTAAGTCGATAGTTTCCTTAAATTCATTAAGTGCTTCTCTTTTTCCTTCTTCATTTTCTCTAAAGAATTTTTTATATCTATGGTCATTAATTTTATATCTCACAAATAGTGGAACTTGATTAAGCCAGAAATCATATTTCGTGCAGCCATTTACAAAGTCTTGCCACACTAATAAACCGAGTCTATCGCAGTGGTAATACCACCTCAAAGATTCAATCTTAATATGCTTTCTAGAAACGTTAAATCCAAGTGACTTAATGAGGTTAATATCATTTATGTAATCTTCATCGCTATTAGGCGTTAATAAGCCGTCTTGGTAATAGCCTTGATCAAGAACGCCTTTCATAAAATAAGGCTGATTATTTAAGGCGATAACTTTCATTCCTTTTTCGTTTTGCATTAAAGAAACTTTTCTCATCGCAAAATAAGAAGAAACTTCATCAACATCGTTTGAAATTGTGAATTCATAAAGGTATGGATCTTCAGGTGACCAAAGCCTCATATCTTTAATAGAAATAATGTTATCTTTATCCGCTTCAATTGCGTAAATTTGATTTTTTAAATTGAGTTTTGCAGACTTATTGGAACTTTTGAAGCTGATTTTAACTACTTTTTCGTCAATGTCTGGTGTAATCTTGATTGATTCAATATAACCAGTCTTAACACTCTCTAACCAGACTGGCATATAGATACCAGATTGAGGCTTATACCAGATGCCTTCAGGCTTCAAAGATTGCTTTCCGGAAGAGTGATATGAGCTATTCGTAGTGTCTTGCACTCTTAAAATAATCGTGCCTTTATTACCATCTAAATATGGTTTGATATCCATCTCAAAAGGAAGGAAACCACCAATATGTTTCATCACAAATTGGTCATTAATAAAGACTTCAGCGATTTGGTCAACTGCTCCGAAGTGTAGTATAACTTTATCCTTAATAAAATCCTTAGGTAATTCAACATTTAATCTATAGAAAAGATAGTCGTCTGGAAGGACAGTTTTATTAACTCCACTCTTCTCTACTTCAGGAGAAAAAGGCACTAAGATTTGACCATCAAATTTACTAGGAGTTTTATCTTCTTTTCTAATGGCATATTCCCAATATCCGTTAAGGCAAATATAGGAATCTCTTTTAAATTGAGGACGAGGATACTCACTCAATGGAATCTTGTTTTCGTTCATTGATTCTCCTCTCCTTTCTAATCATGATGATGACTGGAATAATAGCTAAAGCAAAGATGATACCAGTCGCAAAGAATAACCATCTATTTGGTGGGTAGACCATAACGCCATATTCATTCGCATATGGTTCTCCACCTAATCGACAAATAATCTCTGCAATAACCATAGGACCAATAATCATCGGGATTAAGACAGTAAAGATCATTCTGACGCCTTGGAATAAACCAACTTCTTTAACAGGAGTGTAATCTCTTACTTTCGCGCCTAATACCGCAGTGCTAATTAAATAACCCGACATTAAGATAATGCCGCCGATAATAAGACCGACTTGTGTACCGATTCCTTGATTAGCAGGAATAGCAAATACTATGATGCCACCAACAGCGCCAACGATTAATGCAGGAATCATAATCTTGTTCTTGCCAATCTTATCCATAAAGAATCCAAATATAACAGTAATTATGCTTGCGGTTAATAAGACAACACCCAAACTAATAGTGAAGTCCATATCTACAATTCCTAAGATGTTTTGAACATATAGGATGAAGTAAGGCATGAATACTTGTAAGCCTATATTGAAAACCATAAAGGCGATTAAAGTGATATATAAAACAGGATTAGCTTTAATAACGCTTGGTCTAAAGCCATGAATAATATTCTTGAAATATGGTTCTTCTTTATTTGGTTTAACAACATCATTAGGTGCTAAGAAGATAGAACCAACACCAATTGCTAATGTAATACCACCAAATATGTAGAAGAACAGATCCCATCTCTTAGGCACACCTGGTTCTACGTCAACAAATATACCTGCGACCACAATAACAGCAATTAATGCTAGTAGCGGTAAAACAGATAAAACACTTTCGACTTTACTTCTGTTGTTCTCAGTGGTGTTATCAGTAACAAAGGCATTGAACGCCGCATCATTTGCCGTGCTACCAAAGAATGTCATTACGCAGTCCATAATAACGATAAATGTACCTGCTAAGAATGCGTTATTAGCGACAATAGTTAAAGATGAATGAGGATCTAGGAATGCAAAAGCAATAATTGATATGCCCCACAAGATATAACCAGTGGATATTAATAGCTTTCTTTTACCCAATCTGTCACTGACCGCACCCATAAGTAGTGTGGTTAATGTAGCAGCAGCCGCGCTACAAGCGGTCATGACTGGAATAAAGCCATATTCACTAGTACAGTCAAAGACATAGACATTGAAATAGTTATTCTCAATTGCCCATGCCAATTGGCCAACAAAACCAGCTAATATAAACATTAGCCATCTTCTTGCGCCTATTCGGTTTTCCATACACATTCCTCCTTATTTGATATCGGAAGGTATTTCGTTTCTTATGTTAACGAGGTGTACATTATTAACCCCGTATTTAGCTTTTGTTTCTTTTAAAACGTTATCCAATTCACTATTTGGCACAAGGGCGATAACAGACCCTGCAAAGCCTCCACCGTTGATTTTTACACCAGCTTTATTGTGAGAAGCTTCTAATATTAATTCACAAGCCTCTAAAGGAGAGCCTGTTTTATCGTTTACATACATATTGTGTAATAAATCAGTGGATGATTCCCTTGATTCATTAATTAATCTAATTAGAGTTTCTAAATCGTTATTGGTAATTGCTCCAAAGGCTTCTTTAACACGTCTATTTTCGCCATAGAAGTGTAGGGCTCTTTGATATGCAATTTCACCACATTTTGATAGGCCGTCTTGCTTATTTTTGATTATTTCAGCCTCATCAACATCTCTTAAATATTTTTTACCAAAGTAGTGGGCAACTTTAAACATATCATCTGGGATTGCTTTATATAAATGGTCTAATCCTGCGTGGCTACCACCTGAATTAACAATGACAAAAGAATAGTTATCCATCTTAACGTTTAAAGATTTAACCACCGGATTAACGATATCTTTGAAATCAATATAAACTAGACCACCATAAGCCACACCTATTTGATCTAATAAGCCACACATTTTGCCGTAATAGTTTCTTTCGGCAAATTGACTGGCTTTACATAAAGTTATTAAAGGTATTTGTCCATTATTAAATGCTTTGTTAATCGTTTGAGCCACTAGTAATTCGAAAGCGGCGCTACTACTTACCCCTGCGCCGCCAGGAATTTGGCTCACAATATAAATATCAAAGCCACCATATTGGTAGTCTTTAGCTAGATAGGAAACAATACCTCTAATTAATGCCGAAGATTTACCTATTTCTTCTTCGTTTTTATCTAAAGTAGATAAATCAATAGAAAAACCACCAAAGCCTTCACTATAAGCATTTACCAGTAAATCGTTTCTCTTTCTAACCGCGGCAAAAATTGACAAAGAACAAGTTGCCGCAATACATAAACCATGATTATTGTCTGTGTGATTACCAAGCACTTCAAATCTACCACCACAGGATAGATATAACTCTGGTTCAGATTTATAAGTTTCTAAGAATTTATTCTTGAGGTAGTTCTTCATTTTCCTTGTTTTCTAGCACTGCTCTTTTTCTTTGAGCAACGACTAATCTATAACTTAAGAAAGCACAAAGTGCTAATACTACAACACCAATAATAATTTCTAACCACATTGGTAAGACTGGATGAATATTAACTTTTGGATCTTCACCATATGCTGGGTTAGCCCATGTTTGATAGTAATCGACAATATTAGAGTTAGCGAATAACACTAAGATAGAACCAGCGATAAAACCAATAATCACAAAGAATGTTTCCTTACGGCATTTTCTAAGCAAAATGTTCATGATTTTAGAAACTAAAACCACACCAATTAAGCAACCAATAGCGAAGCATCCTAAGACACCAAATAAGGCACCTGTGTGTGAGAAATCGCCTTGCTTAAGCATTTCACTAGCCCAGTCTTTAACATTATCCACAAGTGGTCTATAAAAGCCCAAGATTAATAGAATTAATGAACCTGATAAACCAGGGACAGTTAAAGCAACAGCAGCAACTGCACCCACTGGGATAAGTAATAGATATAACCACCAAACTGGTTGAGGTTGGAATAAATCACCAACAGAGAAGTGATTAAGACCAGCAATAATATTTAAAACACCTAAGATAATAACGAATAGGGCACCCGCACCAATGAGTAAGGCGTTCTTTTTGGTAATCTTTTCTCCTTTGACTTCATCAGTGATACCAGGGAATGAACCAATTAAGAAACCAGCGAATACACAAATTAATACGAACATTAAGTATTCAAAGGCATAAGAGAATACCACAATACAAATACATACTGCGATAAGAATACCCAATAAAATTGGGATTAATACTTTAATAGCCCAGCCAAATCTCTTTCTAAAGTTATTGACTGCACCAATGATATCTTCGTAAACGTGGAAGATGACTGCAATAGCAGCACCAGAAACACCAGGAATAGCGGCTCCTGCACCGATGGCTAAACCAGCCACAAGTTTTCTAAACCATTCTTTTACTTTCATACTATTTGAGTATACAAAATTAATTTTATTTAGTAAATAAAGTGCTATAATTGTGCCACGAGATTCATATGAAATTAATAGTTGGTTTAGGTAATCCAGGTAAAAAATACGATAAAACTCGTCATAACATGGGCTTCATGGCTATCGACCTTTTAGCGGATCAAGCAAAGATTGATATCGATAAAGAAGTTTTCCATTCTTTAATGGGTAGAGGAAAAATCTATGGTGAAGATTGTATCCTCATTAAGCCTCAAACATTTATGAATCTCTCCGGAACAGCGGTGCAAGAAGTTGTTCATTATTTCAAAATTGAAATTGATGACATCATCGTTGTTTTCGATGACATGGCTTTAGAACCAGGCAGAATTAGAATCAGAAAAGAAGGTTCTTCTGGTGGTCATAAAGGCATGCAAAACATTATTGACTGTTTATCTACCGACAAGATTAAAAGAATTCGTATTGGAATTGGTGAACCTGGTGAATGGGATACTGTTGACTATGTGTTATCAAAACCTCTCAAAGACGAACAACCTTTAATCGATGAAGCGATTGAAAACGCTGTTGGTGCATTAAAGGAGGCTATTAAGTCTGATTTTGATCGGGCGATGAACAAATATAACTAATTAAGGAGGTATAAATTGAACCTTTTTAACAAGTTAAAATCTAATAGTGTTACCCCCCTCTTCCAAAGGAAATCGGGGCATTTTGTCGTTGATGATAATAATGGAATTGCTCTTTTAGTTGCCTCTTCTTATAAGAATAAAAAAGAGCCAATTCTTTTAATTACTTCTAATTTATATAAAGCTCAACAAGTCTATTCCGCGTTAGTGTCTTTCTTGGGAAAAGATGATGTTTTACTCTTCCCAAGTGATGAACTTATTAGAGCGGAAACAATTGCCCAATCTAAAGAAATGGCGGCGCACCGTCTTTTTGTGCTTAACGA
>CAMZGG010000053.1 GCA_947306345.1 uncultured Caryophanales bacterium | reverse complement strand
AGAAAGTATCCAATTCACCAAAGATGTTCTCAATCACATGAGAAACAAATTATCTGACTATCAAGAATTATATGGTGACTTATATAACTTAGAAGCTACACCAGCTGAATCTACAGCCTATCGTTTAGCTAAACACGATAAAGCTTTATATCCAGATATCATTACTGCTTCTGAAAATGGCAGAACTCCATACTACACCAACTCTTCTCACTTGCCAGTTGGTTACACAGAAGATATCTACAAAGCTCTTGATATCCAAGACGGCTTACAAACTTTATACACCTCTGGTACAGTCTTCCACTGCTTCTTAGGTCAAAAGTTACCAAGCTGGAAATCTTGTATGAATCTTGTTAGAAAGATCGCTGAAAACTATCACATTCCATATTACACAATGTCTCCTACATACTCTGTATGTAAAGACCACGGTTATATCACTGGTGAACAATATGTCTGTCCAAAATGTGGTAAGAGAACTGAAGTGTATTCCCGTATTACTGGTTACTATAGACCAGTCCAAAACTGGAATGATGGTAAGACAGAGGAATTCCAACACCGTAAAGTCTACGAACCTGCTAAATCTAAACTCACACATAAAGTCACTGACGTTTTAGGTAGTCAAGATGATGAACAAGAAGAAAAGGCAGTTTGCAATGAAATCTTATTGTTCGCCACAAAGACATGTCCAAACTGTAAGATGGCTAAGATGCTTTTAGATAAAGCTGGCATTAAATATAGTGTTGTTGACGCTGAAGAAAACGCTGATCAAACCAAAGCATTTGGCGTTAGAAAAGCTCCAACATTAATCGTTCCAAAAGAAGATGGCACAAACGATGTCTTCGAGAACGCTTCCAACATTAAAGGCTACATCGAGAGTTTAAACTAATATGATTGATGTCATTGTTGTTGGCGGTGGTCCCGCAGGGATGAGTGTGGCTCTGAATTTACTCAGAGCCGGTCGCTCAGTCTTAATCTTAGAGAAAGAGAATTTTGGCGGTCAAATCGCCAATTCTCCTCGTGTCGAAAATCTTCCAAGTATCAAAGAGATTTCTGGTCTAGATTTTGCTGGTAATCTCTTTGAGCAAATCCTTGATTTAGGCGCTAAATTCGAACTCGAAGAAGTCCAAAGAGTTCTTAAAGTTGATGGCATTTTTGAAGTCACCACTAATTACCATACATATCAAGCAAGAGCAGTTGTCTTAGCGAATGGTGTCAAACACCGTAAAATGGGTCTTCCAAACGAAGAAGAATTCATTGGTAAAGGCATCTCCTTCTGCGCAGTATGTGATGGCGCATTCTATAAAGATAAGGATGTCTATTTAATTGGTGATGCCAATACCGCTCTTCAATATGCCTTAATGCTTGCTCAAACAAGCTCAAACGTTTATGTCTTCACATTATTTGACCGTTTCTTTGCGGATCAAATCTTAGTGGATCGTTTAAGACAAAAAGACAACGTCCATATTACTCACAATATGAACCTTGTTGCCTATTTAGGTCAAAACGAATTAGCAGGCTTACGTTTTGAAAACACTATGGATCACACAATCCATGAATATCCAACAAATAATGTTTTCGTCGCTATCGGTCAAGTTTCACAAAACGATTTATTCAAATCTTTAGTCGAAACTGATGACCATGGCTTCATTATCACAAACGATAAGATGGAAACATCTCTTCCAGGCTTGTTCGCCATAGGCGACACAAGAAAAAAAGACGTCCGTCAAGTGGCAAGCGCTGTTGGCGATGCCTCTGTTGCTAGCGTCTTTATTGATAAGTATTTAATGATTAATAACCGCGTAGGCTAACCTCAGGGATAGACTTCGCGAGATAATCTCTTAATTTACTGGCTTCCACTACATCAACTTCGTGGAGGCCTTTTTTAATGCAGCCATCTCTATCCACGAACTTTTGTAAGAATAAACGCTTAGCGCCTTTAATTAAATTAGCGAAAGCTTCATAGTCCATACGTTCATGGAATTCTTTCACTAGAGTTGTTCTAAATTCATAGTCAGGAGCCTTGTTAATAATGATATTGATACTCTTCTTAAGATTATCGACATCGATGAACTTTAAGCCACATGTTTCCGCATATAAATTAGGACAGTTTTTAATGTCCATTGCCACGTAATCAATGAGGCCTTCATCAATCAATTCTTCGAGCAATTTTGGGTTAGTGCCATTAGTGTCTAACTTTATTAAAAAACCAAGGCCACGAACAGCTTTTATTTTAACCTTCAAATCTTCTAACATTGTTGGCTCACCACCAGTGAAAACAACCGCATCCACAAGGCCAGTTCTGGTCTTTAAAAATGCGAGTATTTCATCGAAGTCAATCTCGTCTTGTTTACTTGCGCCTAAGACCGCTGCACCATTATGACAAAATGGGCAACGCATGTTGCACGCTTGGGCGAATAAGACGACAGAAACCTTGTCTTCGTAATCGAGTAATGAGAGCTTATCAATACCAACAATTGCCATAGTATTAATATTGTAATATTAAGTTGCCTTCAAATCAAATATCGTTATAATATTTCTTATATGGAACACAATAATATTTCTTGGGATGAATACTTTATGGGTATCGCTTCTTTAAGCGCTTTAAGAAGCAAGGATCCCAACACAAAAGTAGGCGCATGTATTGTAGACGATGATAATAAGGTCGTCTCTATTGGCTACAATGGTATGCCAAAGGGTGTTGACGAAAGTCAATTATCCTGGAACAAAGGCGAAGGTTTAGATTCTAAATATCTCTACGTCTGTCACGCGGAATTCAACGCGATTTTAAACACACGTAACGGAAGCGCGCTCAAGGGCTGTCGCTTATACGTCACGTTATTCCCATGTAACGAGTGCGCGAAAGCATGCGTACAAGTGGGCATTAAGGAAATTATTTATTTAGAAAATAAATACGCTGACACAGTTGGTGTCCAAGCCAGTAAGAAAATGCTCGAATTAGCAGGTATCAAATTAAGACAATATACCGCTAAAGAGCTCAATGAAATTGTTAAGTAATATGACTATCAAAGAATACGTTGCTCTTCGTAAGGAAGAGATTAAAAGTTTAGTAGCTGGTTTAGAAAGAAAACCATGCATCGCTATCGTCCAAGTGAACGAGGACGCGGGTAGCTGCGCATATGTGCGCGGGAAACTTAAAGATGCCGATGAATTAGGCATCAAAGCAGACCTCATTAAGTTACCATTAGAAACAACTCAAGAAGAACTATTGAAGGTTATCGATACATTAAACCAAGATGACATTCATGACGGCTTTATCGTCCAAATGCCATTACCAAAAGGTATTGATGAAGAAGCTATTAAATTAGCCGTTGATCCTAAAAAAGATGTCGATGGTTTCCATCCATTATCATCTCTTGTTCCATGTACCCCAAAAGGTATTATTAACTACTTACACTTTGAAAAAATTCCTATGCAAGGTAAGAACGCTGTTGTTATCGGCCGTAGTAATATCGTCGGTAAGCCAATGGCAAAACTCTTACTTAAAGAGAATATGAATGTGACCATTTTGCATAGCAAAACTACTCAAGAAGATATGGCTTTCTATATCGCTCATGCCGATGTCATCGTCGTCGCAATTGGTAAAGCTGGCTTCTTAGATAACAGATTCACATATAAAAAAGATGCCGTCATTGTTGACGTAGGCATCTCTAGAACTGATGATGGTTTAAAAGGTGACGCTCTTGCCGGACTCCCAGTTGGTCTTCAAACTCCAGTTCCTGGCGGCGTTGGACTTGCCACAAGGTTAGCTCTTTACGAAAACTTATTAGAAATCTATGGCGTTAACAAGTAGGTTAGCGCCTTTTCTTTATAAAGGTAATCTTTCCTTTCTCTTTTTTAATGAGATGACGTTTCACTAAACTCGTTAATAAACGGGATAAAGTTTCTCTTTGAATACCAATTTGAGCGGCTAAGGCTGTGACGTTTTTAAAGACGATCACATTGTCGTTTTTACTTGCGTAATAAACGAGTCTTTCTTCCGCATTAGTAAATGATAATAATTGTATGCGCGCGTTAAGAGATTTACCGAAATCAGATTGCGCTTTTAAATAGAGTTGTAAGAACTCTTGATTGTTCTGTAATAGATATAAAAGATTCTCTTTATTGATAAAGGCGATAACGCATTTTTCTTTAGCGATGACATCTCCACGATAAATAGGTTCGCTAGAGAAGATTAGGTTGTTGCCAAAAATGTCTCCCGCTTTGAGAGAGTTAAGAACCATCTCCTTACCTTGGAAGGAATAAGAGACAACATCGACTTTACCAGAAATGATGACACCGATGTTTTCACAACGGTCGCCTTCATGATTGATGACACTATTTTTAGTGACTTGGTAACCGTTAACCAGTTTGTGTTCTTTTTTGCTTAATACTTGTAAAAGTGGAATTTTCATAATATTTGTGTGACCTCAATCACATTTTATTATAAAGGGTTCTTGTATAATTACAACGGAGGAATTCTAAAATGAAAAAATATTTATCACTTATCGCAGTAGCCGTCATGCTCACTGCTTGCAATACTAACGGATCTAACTCAGGAAGCACTGACTGTTCTTGCATTCCTGAATACGATCGTTCTACCTTGAGCATCTTAACACCAACTGGTGCTCCAGCCTTAGCTTTCTATAACTATGCTGGTAATGCTAAGTTCGAGACCAACTCTGCTCCAGCGACAATCTCTGGTCAAATGGCTGCTGGCTCAAAAGATGTTATCGTCTTACCAACAAATGCTGGTGTCAAAGCTATTGTCGACAACAAAGCGCCATATCAATTAGCGGCGACAATCACATTCGGCAACTTCTACATCGCCTCACTTAATAACGACGATAACCAAGTCATGGATGAAAACGACACAATTCTTCTTTTCCAAAAGAACAATGTCCCAGACAAAATCTTCCATTATGTTTATGGTGACCAATTCAATAATGCGATTCATTATGCGGCGGATGTTTCCGCTGTGGCTCAAGCAGCCATCTCTGGTAAATACTCTGACCCAGATACAGGTACAGAATATGTTCCAAACTATGTGATGATTGCGGAACCTGCTTTAACAAATGTTATGAGCAAGAAAAACACTGTCAGTGTTTATGCTGACGTCCAAGCTAAGTATAAAGAGAAATCAAACGATCAAGCTTTATTCCAAGCCTCAGTTTTTATTAAAACTGACGTTAATAAATTAACAGCTACATCCTTTTTAGAATCTTTAAATAAAGATATCGAAGATGCGATTGCTAATCCAACCAAGTTATCCGCTGGTATGAGCCAAGAAGTTTCAGCCGCTGAAGTTTATGGTGTCGCACCACAAATGGCGGAAAACGTTTTAAAGAAGAACAATGGTATGGGCTTAGGCTTCAAGTATGCTAGAGGAAATAAAGCCGCTGTTGAGACCTTCTTAAAACTCTTCAATATTGAGGGCCTTAATGAGGAAATTTATTTCTAATAAATACACTCTCTTTTCTCTAGGGATTATATTTGTTATTGGTTTATGGTTTATCATATCTGCTTTCTTTGATGTTAACGGAGCGATATTCCCTTCACCAATTTTAACTTTGCAAAGCCTTGGCAACATTCTTACCAAGGGACAAACTTATTCTAGTTTAGGATTCACATTCTTAAGAATGATTATTGGTTTCACTATCTCTTTCGTCCTCGCTTTAGCGTTTGGAATGATTGCAGGTAACTGGCCAAAGATGTATCACTTCTTTAGACCTTTAATGACTGTTTTAAAGAGCGTTCCTACAGTTGCATTTGTCTTTGTGCTTGTAGTGTTAACTAACGCTAGAGAAGCCCCTATTCTTGTGGTCTTAATTGTTTGTTTCCCAATTCTATATGAGGCTGTTGTCGGTGGCTTCAGAAACGTCGAAAAAGAAATTGTCGAAGCCTCTAAAGTCGATGGCGCCAATTCTGTTAAAAGCGCCTTCCATATTAAACTTCCATTAGCTGTCCCTTATATTGTTGTCGGTATGGTTTCTAGCTTTGGGCTATCTTTTAAGATAGCCATTATGTCGGAAGCTCTGACAGGTGCCACTAAGAATGGTATTGGTAGTTCTATCCAATATGCTTATTCACAAATGGAGATGGCTGATGTCTTTGCTTATTCCTTATTAGTAATCATTTTGATGTTAATAGTCACCCTTTTAGAAGACGTTGTTAAACAAATAGCAAAGAAGAAAGGCATTGTTATTGATAACAATAAATGATTAAAGTAAACTAATCTTAAGGAGAACATACACAATGGAATTAAAAGGCAGTAAAACTGAAAAGAATTTAGAAATGGCTTTTGCTGGTGAATCTCAAGCCCGCAACAAATACACATATTTTGCAAGCCAAGCTAAGAAAGAAGGCTATGAACAAATCGCCGCAATTTTCTTAGAAACAGCAGAAAACGAAAAAGAACACGCTAAGATGTGGTTCAAATATTTACACGATGGCCAAGTCCCAAGCACCGTTGAGAACTTAAAAGCGGCTGCTGAAGGCGAAAACTTTGAATGGACCGATATGTATAAGAAAATGGCAGAAGAAGCCAGAGAAGAAGGCTTTATGGAAATTGCCGCTAAGTTTGCCTTAGTCGCTAAAATTGAAGCAGAACACGAACAAAGATATCTCAAGCTTTTAGAAAAAGTTAAAGCCAATAAGATCTTTATTGCGCCAGATGTCGTCGTTTGGAAGTGCCGTAACTGTGGTCATATCCATGTTGGTAAAGAAGCACCAAAGATTTGCCCAGCCTGCGCACATCCTCAATCATATTTCGAATTAAGAGTCGAAAATTACTAAACTTTAATGTAATTAAAAAGACGCGGAGAAATGTCTCTGCGTTTTTTTATTATTTTAAATAATTTCCTATTGCATTTAATTTATTTTTCTATGATAATAATAAAGCGCGTTAAAACGGATCTGTGGTGTAGCGGTTAACATGTCTCCCTGTCACGGAGAAGACCGCGGGTTCGA
>CAMZGG010000052.1 GCA_947306345.1 uncultured Caryophanales bacterium | reverse complement strand
TGCCTTGCAATATAAAACCCCACATCAGTACAAAACTGACATGGGGTATTAAGACTTTTTTGAACTGTCTACTTTCGCTTGACTAGTTCATTCGAACGAGCTCTCTTTTTATTATTTCTTTCTATTCTCTTCGGTAGGTTCAGGTTGGTAACTTGTTCCTATCTTTGATGCGAAATATTGATTATTAGTATTAGGAGGCATTTCTGTGGAGAAAGGTATCTTACCTTGCATCACGCATTGGAAAAAGAATAAGTTGACCGCTGCGGACATATCGATGCCTGCATTTTCAAATACTTTTGATGCCTCTTCTTGAAGCTTGCTGTCAATCATGAAGTAAATAGGTGTGTTC
Organism: uncultured Caryophanales bacterium; assembly: GCA_947306345.1. Classification (GTDB taxonomy): domain Bacteria; phylum Bacillota_I; class Bacilli_A; order RFN20; family CAG-826; genus RUG14515. Next base: position 6,767 of record CAMZGG010000052.1, on the reverse strand, counting down.
ATATATTCATCATAAAACAAAATAATTTTATTTGAATACTTTTATGGTTCATTTTAGTTTTATTAGTTTAAATGTTTACTGGTGTTGTAAACTTTTATTTCAGTTTGGGTAAATATTTATAAGTATATTAATAATAAGGATATATAACTTTGTTATAAATATAGTAAATATTCTACCTAGTAAAGTAAAATTTACATAAAAAGTTTGCAATTATCCTAAAATACCTTACTATATAAGCACAAAGGGAGGTCTATTTATGACCATTGGTGAAAAGATAGTTCACTTAAGAATCGTTAACAACATTTCTCAAGAAGAACTAGCAAAGATTTTAAAAGTGTCTAGACAATCTATGTCTAAGTGGGAAAACGGTGAAAACCTTCCTCCACTTACAGCGATTAAAGACCTATGTTCTATTTTCAAAGTAACCGCGGATGAATTAATTGATGATAACATCGTTATCCATAAAGGTTACAAATTAGAATTACCAAATGACCACATCAAAACCAAATACTTTGGTACAGATGGTTTCAGAGGTGAGGCTAATGAATTATTAAACTCCGATAGAGCGTATAAGATTGGTAGATTCCTTGGTTGGTTCTACTCTAATCCAAAATACAATATGCAAAAACCAGGCTATAGAGCCAAGATCGTTATTGGTAAAGATACCAGACGTTCTTCCTATATGCTTGAATACGCTGTTGCCGCAGGTGCGGCATCATCTGGTGCGGATGTTGAATTATTACACGTTACAACCACTCCAAGTGTCTCTTATATCGTTAGACAAGACTGCTTTGACTGTGGTGTCATGATTACTGCTTCTCATAACCCATTCTATGATAATGGTATTAAAGTCATTAACGCGAATGGTGAAAAATTAGAAGATGCAGTAGCCTATCTCGCTGAAGCTTACTTAGATGGTGATTTCAAAACATTAGGTTTAGAAGATGGTATTACTGATTTACCATTTGCTAAACGTAGTGAAATTGGCACTATTAATGACTATTCTTCAGGTAGAAATAGATACATTGGTTACTTAATCTCTTTAGCAAAACACTCTATGAAGAAGTTAAAGATTGGTTTAGATACCGCGAATGGTGCTTCTTGGATGATTGCTAAGAGCGTCTTTGAAGCCTTAGGCGCTCAAGTGTTTGTCATTAATAACCACCCAGATGGTTTAAATATTAACGTTAACGCTGGTAGCACACACATCGAAAACTTCTGTAAGTTTGTCAAAGAACAAAAATTAGATGTTGGCTTTGCCTTTGATGGTGACGCTGATAGATGTATCGCTGTTGATGAAAATGGTAAAGAAGTCGATGGTGATAAGATCATGTACTTATTAGCCTGCAAGTTACAAAGTGAAGGTTCTTTAGAAAAGAATACAGTGGTGGCCACAATTATGTCCAACAGTGGTCTTGAAAAAGCCCTCAAAGGTATTGGCTGTAGATTAGAAAGAACCAAAGTTGGTGATAGATTCGTCTTTGAAAGAATGATGAACGAAGGCTATGTCTTAGGCGGTGAACAATCTGGTCACATCATTATTAAGAAATATGCCACAACTGGTGATGGTGTCTTAACCGCTATCATGGTCGCTGAAGAAATGCTTGAAAGAAAAGAACTTCTCTCCAAGTTAGTGGCCCCAGTTAAGTTATTACCACAAAAGACAAGAAACGTCAGAGTTACCGATAAAACCGCTACCGTGGAAGATGAAGTTGTTAAAGCTAAATTTGACGAAGTCAATAAAGAAATCGGTGATGATGGTAGAGCGTTATTAAGACAATCCGGTACTGAACCAGTTGTCCGTATTATGGTGGAACATGGTTCCCTCGCCGAATGTGATAAATATATCGACGCTATTTATAACGTTATCAAGAAGAGAGGTTATGTCATCGATGAATAAGAAAGTTGTCTTAACTAAAGATCTCTTTGATTGCAGTAGTGATTTCCTTAGAGAATATTTTGATAACTCAACATATCCTTGGGAACTACTTCCTCAAATTAAAGAAATCACTAAAAAAGTCTTAGAACAAGGTTTACCAGGTTATACCTTGCTTAAGGAAGGCGTCCTCGTAGGGGAAAATGTTAGCATTGCACCTACCGCCACAATTATTCCTCCTGCTATTATTGGTAATAATACAGAAATTAGACCAGGTGCTTATTTAAGAGGTAACGTCATCGTTGGTGATAACTGTGTCTTAGGTAACTCTTGTGAATTTAAAAACTGCATCCTCTTATATCATGTCCAAGTCCCACATTATAGCTATGTTGGTGACAGTGTGCTTGGTAACTACGCTCATATGGGCGCTGGTAGCATCTGCTCTAACTTAAAGAGTGATGGTAAAAACATTGTCATTCATGGTGAACAAGACTATGAAACAGGTTTAAGAAAAATAGGCGCTATTCTAGGCGATTATGCTGATATTGGCTGCCAATCTGTTCTTAACCCAGGTACAGTCATTGGTCAACACTCTCAAATCTATCCATTAAGTATGGTCAGAGGTGTTGTTCCAGAAAATAGCATTTATAAAGCCAAAGACAATATTGTCGTAAAGGAGAAAAGATAATAATGAAAGTCGTCGTCGGTAGTAACGAAGAAATCAGCAAATTAATCGCTGAAGAATTTATCAAACAAGTCCAAAAGAAACCAAACAGTGTTTTAGGTTTAGCGACAGGTACATCCCCAATTGAAGTGTACGCTAATATGATTAAGGCTAATAAAGAAGGTCGTGTCTCATTTAAAGATGTTGCGACATTCAACCTTGATGAATACATTGGTTTAGAAGGAACTCATGACCAATCATATCGTTACTTCATGAACAAATACTTATTCGATGGTTTAGATATCGATAAAGCGCGTACACACGTTCTTAAAGGTGTCGGTGATTATTTAGCCTACGCTAATCAATACGACGCTGAAATCGCCTCTTTTGGTGGCATTGATCTTCAAATCTTAGGTATTGGTAGTGATGGTCATATCGCTTTCAATGAACCAGGTACTCCATTTGATTCCTTAACCCATGTCGCTGAACTTACAGAACAAACCATTAGAGATAACTCCAGATTATTCAACGATATCTCTGAAGTTCCAACCAAAGCGGTTACCATGGGCTTAAAGAGCATTATGAATGCGAGAAAGATTGTTTTAATCGCTACTGGTAAAAACAAAGCACAAGCTATCTATAACTTATTAAAAGGTCCAATGACCGAAGAAGTTCCATGCTCCATCCTTCAAAAACATCCAGATTGCACAATCTATGTTGATGAAGATGCATATAGCTTAGTTAAGTAACTTATAAAGAATTATTAAACAATCCGATGCCACAAAATGCATCGGATTTTTAAATATTTACAAACAGTTGGCTTTGTATCATTTCAGCAAAAAAAGTGTGAATTTATCAAATTCTTTTATTGTGGTAGATTATTTTCAGGTTAGAATAATATTGAAATGAAAAAGCTTTCCAAAAACATTATAGGATTACTTTCGTGTAGCCTCTTATTGACCTCTTGTATTGATCTTTCTGGGACAAATCCGAATTTCAAGATTTATGAAGATGGCTACTTTCAATATATCCACTTATGCGATAACAGCAAGAGACAAGACCAAAACGATAAGTCGTTAGTCATAGTGGGGTTCAGCGAATCCGGTATGGAGCAGGAGACTCTTGATATTCCTTCAGAAATAAACGGATATCAAGTGAAAAGAATTGGCTTAAGCGATCACGGTCATCCAGGGGCCGAATTGAGTCGACACGTTAAATGCAGTAAAAAATTAAATAAAGTGTTTGTACCTAGTAGTGTTGTTTCTATTCAATTCTTCGAAGGCGAAGATGTTTCATTCATGATATGTGATGAATTCACAGCCATGGATTATAAATTCACGTTGTCGCATTTTAAAAACATATACTTGTATAGCAAAAGATTCAAAGAACTAAATTTGGATTCTAATTATATATATTCTGCAAATGTCAGTTTTGAGATTAATTATCAAGCTGATAACATTTCAAACCTCTATCGCATTGATAATGTCGAAGATGGAGAAAAAATTACTATTCCCCCAACACCAGTAAGAGAAGGATATTCCTTTGCTGGTTGGTATACAGAACCTGATTGTACAAATATTTGGGACTTTAATGTTTCTCCGAATATTGAAGATGGCCATGAGCTGGTTCTATATGCTGGTTGGAACACATTATAAATAATAAGGAGTATTAATTATGAAAAAAAGCAACAAGCTATTCTTTTTGTGTGCGCTTTGTTTCGGTATGATTGTGGGTACACTATATCACAACCAAGATATACCGGATGTGGTTTATGCCGATAATCCTACGCCACTTACAGACACACAATTGCACAGCCTAACAAAGGCTTCATATTTCAGAAACGAAACGCCAGCAATCACTATTTTTATGCATGGGTTAGGATGCGAAGCCTATGCGTGGAGCAACGATTATAATGGTTCATCTTCTTATGTTAATTTTAGAAGTGATTCAGAATCTATTCTTGAAAAAATGCGAGCATCATCAACAAATGGAATCAATCTTTATAGAATCGACGATTGGGGAGTATACTCAGAGTATTCCTCAAGCGGCACAAGTTATAGTAACGCTGCTCCGATGACTTGCATTGATTTCAGCAAACATGTGGTTCTTGTTCCAGAATTATCAATGTCAGAAAGTATGGAAGAGATATATAAAACGTATGATCATATTATAGACTCAGTAATCTACAGTTATAAAACAACTTTCAATAAAATACCGTGCATTAATTTAGTTGGTCACTCAATGGGAGGACTCCTAAACATGCAATACGCTATTGAGCATCCTAAAAATGTTGCTTCTTTAGTTAGCTTGGGGACCCCATACAACGGAAGTTGGTACGATAATGCTCTTGTTTCAGCAATTGGGATTCCTGATTTTAATGAACAACCATGTATTTGTGGAACGTGCCTCCATGATGATTATTATTTTTGTAATTTAGAAGCAAGAAAGAACAGGTGGAATTCTGTTTATTCAGCCAACACACATATCAAGTTCTATGCCTTATGTGGCGAAATAACAAGTGACCTTTGGAATGAAATTGTTTTTGGAGGCGATTTGGATCATTACTATCCGGGCGCCTTGAATAAAGCAGGAGGAATCGCAATTGATGTTCTTTCTTTCCGCGGGCCATGTATTCTTCCAGGAGATGTTTGTGTTAACTCTGATTCCCAAAAAGCTGTTGGATACAATGGTGTTATAAATTACACAAAAGAGTTTACACCAAGCAACAGCAATCTCAGCAAACGTTGCAAAGCAAATATTGCTATTCCTCATAATTTAGAAACTTATGATTCCGACATGCACACATGTGTTTTAGGAATAATAGACTATGGTGCCTCTAGCAGCGGTAATGAATGTGAAGAAAATGGAATCGAAGTAAGTATTCTTGCAAAGAAGGACACTAAGTATTTTGTCAAAATACGCAATAATACATCCATTGCGACAAGCTTTGAATACAATTCAAAATTATGCACTGGTGATGACGCAAAAAAATGGACAAATCTATGTGATATCAAAACAACAAGAGTGCTTCAACGCGGTTTATCTACGGTAGTTGAAATAGAAGAAAATGTTTTTGCAACTCACCTTACCATCTCTTACAACTATGGCGACGAAAGAAAGATCTTTTATGCCGACAACCTTAGTGGTTCTTCTTTGTCGATGACTAGTTATTCTAATATTGTGTATTGCCCAACAAAAATTAAAGGTAACATTGAATTATGCATTCTTTCAAAATATTCAACTGTTTGGTCAATTAAGTTAACAAATAGAACAAATAGTGCGAGAACTTTTGCTTATAACGGAAGAATGTGCTTTGTAAACGACGCTAAAAAATGGCAGAACCTTTATAACGTTGAAATAACAGATTATATTGCTGTTGGCGAGTCAACGGTTATAGAAATTGATGAATTTGGCACAGCAACGGACATTGCGATTTGCTACGATAATAACAATGGTTATCGCAGCATTGTTTACGCACACAATCTCAACACTAACCGAACATTTACATGCTTAAATGATGGCGCTCAATATGATATTGAAAGCTCATACGGCCTTAAAGCTAAAATAGTAGGAAAAAATAATAACAATGGTTGGTTAATTGATATAAGAAACGAAACAGGCGCTTCGAGAACTTTTGAATACAATACAAAAATGTGCAACTATGGTGATGCCAAAAACTGGACTGGATTGACTGACGTTAAGAAAACGGTAAATATTCCAAATAATCGCTCAACCATTGTGGAAATTAAAGAATATTCCTTCGCAACATCAATTGCTATCTCATATGTTGTTAATGACGAAACTAGATACATTCTTTACGCTGATAACCTAAGCTATTATCAATGCACAATGAGCGGCAATTCCACATATACTTCTTATAATACTTACGATCTAAACAACATGGTTGTTAGCATAGTTGGAAAAAATGTAAACACTTGGAGAATTAGAGTCGTTAATAAGACTGCTGCTGCTGTAAATTTCTATTACAACGCAAAAATGTGCAATTACAATGATGCCAAAAACTGGACTGGTCTAACCGATATCGTTAGAACAAATCTTGTTGCTAAATATGATTCCGTTGAATTCGATATTCAAGAAAACGGAACAGCAACGAGCATAGCAATCTCGTATATTGACGGTAATGATAGACACTATTTCTACGCTGATAACTTAAAAGCAAGTGGAAAAATGTCTCCACACGAGAGGAATAAAACTTTAGAATACAAG
>CAMZGG010000051.1 GCA_947306345.1 uncultured Caryophanales bacterium | reverse complement strand
GCATTTTATTACTTTTATAGCTACTATTATCCAAGAGGTAATCAATAATCTTGGCCTTTTAGCTATTAAGGTGTTATTGATTACAAGGACTTAATCAATGGCACTGGTAATAAAAAGAAATGAATTATTAATTGGTGCCAAACAGGACACCAATTTTTTATTTCATTAAGGAGGACAAAGAAAATGAAAAAAGGAAAATTATTATCGCTCTTACCACTTGCAGCAATGCTTCTCGTTGGCTGTAACGGACAAAACAATGGCAAATTCAATATTGGTATTTGCCAATTAGTGGCTCACCCAGCTTTAGACAAAGCCACAGAAGGTTTCATTAAAGCGGTCGAAGACGGCTTAGGCAAAGACAATGTTAAATTTGATAAGCAAGAAGCCGCTGGTGATCCAGCTATCTGCTCAACAATCGCTAACTCATTCGTCAGTAAGCGTGTTGATCTCATCATGGCTAACGCCACTCCAGCTGTGCAAGCGGCCTATAACTCAACATCTTCTATCCCAATCTTAGGCACATCTGTTACTGAGTATGGTGTCGCCTTAAACATTAAGGATTTCAACGGCACAGTGGGTGGTAATGTCTCTGGTACAAGTGACTTAGCGCCATTAGATGGTCAAGCTGATATGGTTGCTGAATTATTCCCAGATGCAAAGAAAGTTGGCTTATTGTTCTGCTCAGCGGAAGCAAACTCTAAATATCAAATCGATAAAGTTGAAGGCTTCTTACAAGCTAAAAACTTGGAAACAAAACGTATCACTTTTAGTGAAACAAACGAATTACAAAGCGTCTTAACCGCTGGTATTCAAGACTTAGATGTCTTATACATTCCAACTGATAACAAATGTGCGGATAACGTGACCATTATTGATGCCGTTTGCCGTCCTGCTAAATTACCAGTTATCTGCGGTGAAGAAGGCATTTGTAAAGGATGTGGTGTCGCCACATTATCCATTGACTACTTCAACCTTGGTGTGAAAACTGGTCAAATGGCTGTTGAAATCTTAAAAGATAAGAAAGATATTTCTAAAATGGCTATCGCCTACGACGAAAACCCAGTGAAGAAATTCAATAAAGCAATCGCCGATGAATTAGGCATTACTGTCCCAGCTACTTATACAGAGATTCAATAATCTATGTTGAATTATCTTGCATCATTACCTGGCGCTGCCGTCCTCGGATTAATCTGGGGCGTGATGGCGTTAGGGGTCTTCATTTCCTACAAAATACTAGATATACCTGATTTAACAGTTGATGGATCATTTGTCACTGGTGGGGCAGTGTGCGCAGTGGTCATCTACATGGGTGGTAGTTTCTGGTTAGGATTATTATTAGGCTTAGTGGCGGGCCTCTTAAGTGGCCTTATCACCGGTCTATTGCATACATTATTAGGTATACCTGCTATTCTAGCTGGTATTCTAACTCAATTAGCATTATGGTCAGTGAATCTTAAAGTCATGTCACTCACTGGTCTATCTTCTAATATTCCAATTCCATCTCGTTCATTCGTGGTTTTATTCTCACAAATGGACATCTACGATGCGCTTTGGAAAATCGCGCTTATTGTCGTCGTATTAGTGCTTGCGTTCTATTATTTCTTCGGTACACAACTTGGTGCTTCTATTAGAGCTACTGGTAATAATCAAAGAATGAGCAGAGCGCAAGGTATTGACACTAAATTCAATGTTGTCTTAGGTCTTATGTTATCTAACGGCATTGTAGCTCTAAGTGGCGCCTTATTAGCAATGTATCAAGGCTTCGCTGATATCAATATGGGCCGTGGTGCAATCGTTATTGGTTTATGTGCTGTTGTTATTGGTACTGCAATCACCAAACGTATCTCTCCAAACTTCTTAGTGAGAATGATTGGTGTCTTCGTTGGTGCAGTTATTTACTACCTCGTCTATCAAACAGTCGTCTTCCTCGGCTTTGATACAGACTTACTCAAGATGTTAGCCGCTATCGTGGTTGGCTTGTTCCTTGGTGTTCCATACGTATACAAGAACGTACGTGCGTACATTAATAGAGTTAAACAAAACAAGAAACTATTAGCAGCGGGAGGTAATCAAAATGATCGAGCTTAGAGGTATTGTTAAAAAGTTTAATACTGGTTCCGCTAGTGAAACTATCGCTATCGACCATTTAAATCTCACACTTCAAGAAGGCGACTTTGTCACCGTTATCGGTGGTAATGGCGCTGGTAAATCTACATTAATTAATATCATTACAGGTTCTTTACCTGCCGATGAAGGTTTAATCCTTTTAAATAATAATGACGTCAGTGGTATGCCTGAATATACAAGGGCCCAATATTTTGGACACGTCTTCCAAGATCCAATGATTGGTACTGCTACTGATATGACTGTTATTGAAAACCTCGCTTTAGCGTTTGGCCGTGGTAAAACTCGTTCTTTATTCCGTTGGTCATATCGTAAAAGTGATGTCGAATTCTTCGTTAAACAATTAAAAACTTTAGGTCTAGGTTTAGAAGACCGCCTATACCAAAAAGTTGGTTTACTCTCTGGTGGCCAACGACAAGCCCTAACATTGTTAATGGCCACCATCCGTAGTGAACCATCATATAACAAGATTAAAAGAGATTATGTCCGTTTCTTTGATGGCGATAAAAGACAAGCCAAACAAGAAATCGAACAAATCTTCAAAAACGCCACTGAGAACTTCAAAAAACAAAAAGCTGAAGTCTTAGCCAGTAATCTTAATAAAGAAGAAAAGAAACAAAAGATAAACGCTTTTAAAGCGGACTTAGATAAAACATTAAGACAGTATGACGTTACTAAACCTGTCCTCCTCTTAGACGAACATACTGCTGCCTTAGATCCAAAGACCGCAGAAAAGGTTTTAGAAACAACCGATAGAATTGTTAAAGAAAATAACTTAACCACAATTATGATTACTCATAACATGAAAGATGCGATTAAATATGGTAATCGTCTCATTATGATGAGTAAAGGCAAAGTGGTCGCAGACATTGCTGGAGAAGAGAAAAAGAAACTCACAATCGAGACTCTTCTTAATATGTTTGTCACCCATAGTGGTAACGATATGCTCTCTGACTCTGCTATCTTAGGTAACTAAACAAAAGCCTAAAAATGAAACTAAACAGCGCTCTTAATGAGTGCTGTTTTTGTTGAAAAATGTACGTTTTATTAAGAAATCATCTAATTATTTATTATTTTAAAATAAGTTACACGTGTATCATTTTACGCGTAATGTAGACAATAATTATTTTTTTGATAAAATATATGCGTTATGAAAATTGCAATCTCTGTAGAGTCCACTGTAGACCTCTCAAAAGAACTACTAAAACAATACAACCTTGAGATGATTCCATTCACCGTCTTACTCGGTGAAACATCATACTTAGATGGTGATATCACTTCTCAAGATATCTTTGATTTCGTGGCGAAAGAAAAGATCTTACCAAAGACAAGCGCTATTAATGATTTCCAATATCGTGAATATTTCGATGGATTACTCGCTAAAGGATATGATGCTATCATCCATATTTCTTTAAGCTCTGAAATATCATCTTCATTCTCACACGGTGAATTAGCCTCTACCAAATACGATAACGTCTATATGATTGATTCTAAAAGCTTATCAACTGGTATTGCCTTACTTGCTATCTATGCTTGCAAGTTAAGAGACAAAGGCTTAAGACCACAAGAAATTGTTGATAAAGTTAAGGCCCGTATCCCTTATGTTCAAGCTAGTTTCGTTATTCAAACACTTGAATACTTACACAAAGGTGGTAGATGTTCTGGCCTATTAAGATTCGGCGCAACGATCTTAAGAATCAAACCACAAATCATCGTTAGTGATGGTAAAATGGCACCTGCTAAAAAGTATATTGGCCGTAAGACACAAGTTATCTCTGGCTATTGTAAAGACACCTTAGAACAATTTGCTAATCCTGACTTATCAGTCGCGTTCGTGACACATACACAAGCGACACCTGAAATGGTCGCGGTAGCGATTGAAGCTCTTAAGGAACGCGGATTCAAAACAATCTATGAAACAACCGCTGGTGCAACAATCACTAGCCACTGTGGTCCACAAACATTAGGTATTCTCTTCATCAATGATGGAGGAACAGAAGATTAAGAAAAAAACTGGTTCAAGCCAGTTTTTCTTTTTACTTCTTTCTATTTCGTCTAAATAGATACCAAATCACTTCTAATATTTCGACTGGAATTGCGACCACGAATAATAGTGGTAACGCTAATTTCATCACGACTAGGAATGTTAAGAATAAAGATAAGGCAGCAGTCCAGATAATAATGGAAGCGGCGATCATTCTTAAGAATCTATTGTGATAGATGAATTCCCAAACGAGAAGAATAATACCAGTTGTTAATGTGCCATATATAAATGTTAACCAAGGTTCAAATGGTGCATCTGGGGCAAATCTACTTAACAATGTATTGAGTAAGAAAAATGTTAAGACTGTTACTATCCAGTTAATACCAATTGATAATAACTTTAAGTATGTTTGTTTTCTCTTTTTGTTTTGGCTAACCTTAACGGCTTTGTGTTCACTTTGATAGAAATCATCAACAGTGATGCCGTAGAAATCAGCGAGAGATTTCAAAACGAAAATATCAGGAAAACCTTCGCCTCTTTCCCATTTAGAAACAGATTTGTCGGAATAATTAAATTTATCCGCGAGCTCTAATTGGGTGAGACCGCTGGCCTTACGATAGTAAGCGAGATTCTTCGCTAAAAGTTCTTGTTGATTGGTAATATCGTTTTCCATAAACCGTTAATGATTTTATTAAATATTCTGCGAAAAGGCAAACACAAGGGGTAAAAGTCTTTTCATATTATTCTTTTTGTTTCAAAAATTGCTTGAGGAAGAGAATGGTGCGGCGGTTAATCATGGCCATGGAATAAAGCTTATTAGCGTCCATATTGGCTTTCTTAATCATGTCCACTCTATTTTCTTTACTTAAAGAAAGACCAGACTTAATGCCTTCTAAAAGATTATTTGTGAGTCCTTCGGTTGTTTCTTTTGAATCGACCCAAATAGCATCGTTTTCAAAGTATTTCTTAAAGCGACGATTTCTCGTAGAAACAACAACTGAATTGGAATTGAAGTAGTCCGCTAAGTTAGATGGAACAAAGTATCGATCTGTATCTTCACTAAATGGTAGTGGATTTACATTCAATTTAGAATTATTCGCTAAGGCGATAACTTCATCACTAGGAATATTTCCCAAATTAATGACGTTCTTGATATCTTCGGCAACTTTCTCAACTTCTTCATCTGAGTAATAACCAGAGATAAGTAATTTGAGATTTGGATTATCTAATGCTTTAAAAGCGAGCATTAATTCCACAACACCATCTCTCGGATCTAGAGATCCGTTATAGAAGATGTAATCACCATATTTATTCTCTTTAGCTTTGCTAACAGTATCATCCAAAACGCCTTCAAATACCAAATTAGCGCGGTCATATTTGTTATACAAAGTATTTAAACTAGATGTCAAAGCAATATAACCAGTAAGGTTACCCGCTAGATCGAGTAATAGTTGAGTATATGATTTGCCAGTGTCATGAATGCCGCTAGGGGTGTTATTACAAACGCCAATGATTGGAAGATTAAACTTTTTAGCGATTTTAGTGGAATTTCTTAAGACGTTTGGATTAAGCGTATCGGTAATAACGATAGCGTCCTTAAGATTCATCTTCTTTATGATCTTATTGCACTGTTTAGTAATAGATAAATATCTAGAAAGTTTATGCCTTCTGATACGTAAGTAGTGCCAGGTAATTTTACCTTCTTGCTTAGTGTCAGCATCTAGTTTCTTTAACTTGCAATATTTTCTAGAAAATGGGCGAATAGAAATAACTTCCACTTCGTGAGTTAACGCTAATGAACGGATAAAGCGATTGTGAAGATTTTGAATAGACGCATTTAAAGAAGAGTCCCACATTTTAGAAAAGGACACATAGTCTTCTTTTTTGCACGCTGTTGTGAAATAGATAATCTTCATATAGTGTTAACTGTTTGGCACTGCCAAACATGCATACATTATAGTGTTTTATCTTCAAAAATAACACAACAATGTTAAAATGGATGCATGGAAAAGACACCGAAAACATGGAATGAGTTTTTTAAAAAACTCCAGAATGAAGAGTTTTGCTTAAAGCTCAATGAATTCCTTAACAAAGAATATCGTGATTATACCTGCTACCCACCAAGGGAGTTATTATTTAATGCTTTTAGACTAACACCATTAGATAAAGTCAAAGTGGTCATCGTTGGTCAAGATCCATACCATGAACCAGGACAAGCGATGGGTTTATCCTTTTCTGTGCCAGAAGGAATAAAGGTTCCTCCATCCTTAGTGAACATCTACAAAGAGATTGCTCAAGAATATAACTGCAAGATGAATTTCTCTTCTGGTGACTTAACCTATTTAGCAAAACAAGGCGTATTGCTATTGAACTCCATATTATCCGTTAGAGCGCATCAAGCTATGAGCCATAATACTGAAGAATATAAGATGTTTTTAGCAAGCGTATTAGAAGTCTTAGATAAACAAACCACCCCAATAGTTTTCTTATTGTGGGGTGGTCCTGCGAGAAAATTAAAGGGCTATTTGCATAACCCTTCACATTTAATATTAGAGTGTATCCATCCATCCCCCTTGGCAGCAAACCACGGAGGATGGTTTGGAAATAATCATTTCAAAGAGGCAAATAGGTATCTTAGGGAGCACGGCCTCTCTGAAATAAATTGGCTAAATAATTGATTCGTTATTTTTCTTTCTTTTGATAATTGAAAGGATCAATAAAGCGATTGATGCAAGCATCACTGCTGCACCGATGATGAACCAGATCCAGTATAGTGTAGCATCTTCTCCTGAAGTACTGATTTTGATTAACCTATAAACACCAAAAACAAATGCAGCTGTTGTAATAGCGCTTAAAGAGCCGGTATATGTCACGAATGAGAAGTCATTTTTGAAAACTTTGATTAAGGATACAACGCCCAAGACAACAAGTAACAATCCTAAAACAAAGAGAATCATACTATTTGGATCAAACGTGTATTTGTAGAGGCCATCTCCACAATCTTTCAATTGATAGCTTTTTATGTATGCTACAAGGAAAAAGATAAAGAAGAATAAACCTGTTGACACTGTGAGGAATGAGACAATCATTGGACCAGTGGTATTTGTTTCT
>CAMZGG010000050.1 GCA_947306345.1 uncultured Caryophanales bacterium | reverse complement strand
GTATCGCCACTGACATTGAATGTCATGGAATAAGCACATGGATATAAACCCATTTCATGTAAGTCTTCAAAGTTATAGATGTTAGTCATAATTCTTCTTGATTGAGGATTATGCTTTAAGTCATATAAAACTCTATCGACTTGGTCGAATTCACCTTCTGGATAAATGGATTTTTTAGCGAGTTGGTAGCCATAGGCTTTGCCAATAGTGCCGTTTTCATCCGCCCAAGAGTCCCAAATATGGGAGTGTAAATCATGAACGTTATTGGATTTCTTTTGCCAAATCCAAAGGAGCTCATCTAAGCAGCTCTTAAAAGCGGTTCTTCTGATAGTTAAGATTGGTAATTCTTCTTGGAGATTATAACGATTAACAATACAGAATTTTTTAACTGTATGAGCGGGAGTGCCGTCTTCCCAGTGCGGTCTGACATTTAAATCGGTATCCCAGAAACCGTTTTCCATGATGTCTTTCATGTTGTTAATAAAAATTTGGTCAGCTTTTGACATAAGAATTACCTCGCAATGTAAACATTATATTCAAAAAATCCTTATTCTTAAAGACTAAAGAATAAGAAATGAAAATAATGTCTAAAAAGGCTAGATAATGACGGTAAAAAACTTTTAATATTTTTTTAAAAAATAGAAAAAGTATTTTATAATTAATATATATGCGCGAGACTTTTTATCCAAATAAGAACATCATTGTCGCGGATTTTGATTACCAGTCCGCTCTTTTCTTGTTTAAAAATAGACATCCTGATTTAGATATTAAAATCATCTCTCGCAATGACCTTATTAATAAAATCGCATATTCATTCGCTAAAGATCCAATTCCATTTTTAATCAATAAAGGCATTGGCTATAAGAAAGCAAAGAAGTATTTAGATATCTTGTTAATCGCTGAAGCGGAGAAGAATGCCGAACTTAAAGAGTTGTTAGATGAACTTAATAAAGGTGGTTATCTCGCTAAAGATGAGTATGGTGCTTATGAGCTAAGTAATAGTCATGTATTCCTTTTTGAAATGGAACAAGACCACGCTATTCAAGGATTATTAGGTAGAAATAACATTGAATTCCAACCTTTAAGATTAGAAGACTTAGAACTTGTTAAGAATAATGCTTATATCAGTCCAAACATCATCTACTTTGAAAATAAGATGACACAGTTCTTCTATATCTTCTCTTGGATGAGAGATAAGGCAAGAGACAACAATAATCAAAAACAACGTGTCATTGTTGATGGTGATGAAGATATCTTCTATGTCAAAATCATGTCTGAATTATTCCACTTACCAATTTGCTATGTGGAAGAAAGACCATTAATATCCGTTAAAAACGTTAAGGCTAAGATTAATGAAATATATCAAAGTAAATCATTCGATTTTAAAGATGAAGAATTAGAAGACCAAGATGTTAAAGCTCTTAAAAAGTTAATCGAATATTATGGTTTAGATAAGTTAGAAGATTTTGTGTATAGCTATGCTAATTTGTTAGAAATCGTGGCGTCTAAGAATACACGTATCCCTAATGGTAATGGTGGCATTGTCATCACTAATAAGTTTGTTTTTGATCCAACATTCTTTACCTATGTTACTAATTTCAATTCCGATACATTCTACAAGATATTTACCGATGATAATGTCTTACCAGATGTTGAATTAAAAGAAATTGGTTATAACACTTCATACCGCAAAACCGCGATGGAAAGGCGTAAAAAACTTAACTTCTTACGCCACAATAATGTCGCAGTTATCTCGCGTGTTAAGAAACACTTAAACGATAAGATATTTGATTCTCCATTATTAAAAGAACTTGGATGGGATAAAAAAATCAGAAGTGAAGATGATTTAGAACTACCAATATTCACGACAGATGCTGCCTACTTATATAGCGCTACTATGTTATATAAGTCTGGTTTAAAGTTTGAATCCAATATCTTCAATTCATATAATCCACAATTTGGCGGCATCAACAGTGGTGAAGACTTTAGAAAAACAACCTGGTCAGTGACTGGACTAGAAACCTATGTTTCATGTCCTTTTAAATATTACTTAACAAACCTCATTCCTTTGGAAAGAAATGATTACTCAAGAAGATTTATCGGCACCGCCATTCATAAAGTCTTTGAGAAATTTAATCATAGTGATTTCAATATCGAACAAGCTTTAAAAGAAGGCGAAGAAGCCTACTATCAACAGTTTGATAGAGCGGGAATCTCCCCAACACCTAAAGATAAAGCGCATTTAGAAATAGCCTTTATTTGGTTAAGAAGATTTATTAAGTCTTATCAAAAGGCAATCGAAGGTATTAACTTTGTTAAACCTGTTGATAATGACTATGAACAAACTATTGAATTCTATTTAGAAGACGATAAGAAAAGAACATATAACTTCAGAGGCAAAATCGATAAGATTATGGTCTCTGAAAGTAATGGCCATAAATACTATTCCATCGTGGATTATAAAACGGGCATGGAAGAGTTTAATCCATTAGAAGTATTTATTGGTAAATCTATTCAGTTGCCTCTTTATTACTATGCGATTGAAAACAATATCCAGCCAAGTCAATTCACTGATGATGGTGAATTTGGTGGTTTCTATATTCAACATATTTTCTTTAGCACAATTAAGGGTGCCCTGAAGGATCCTAATAAACCAACACTTTCAGAAAATAGATTAATTAAACAATCACGTTTAGGCGGTATTAATAAAGACGCTGTTTCGTATATCTCTTCAATTGACCCAAGCGCTTTTAAGAAAGACGGCTCAATCAAATCCAATGGTGGAGACCTCTTACAAATCAAACATCAATTCACCGAAGCAGATGCAGAAGAACAAATCATCAAAGATGAAGGCATTAAATTACCTAGATATAACTTAAATGATTTAGTGAAAGACGCTAAAGATGCGGCAATTAGAATCATCAATCGTATTTGTGATGGTGACTTCCCTCTTGCTCCAACCTCCTATTCACTAAATGATTTCAGCATCGAAAAGATTGCCTGTAATAACTGTCCATATCGTCCAGTTTGCTATCGTAGCAATAAAGACGCTGTTGATTATAAGAAAGACATCCTTAAACACTTTCAGAAAGGAGGTAAATAATCATGGGTTTTAATAAAGAACAAGAATCTGCGATATTTGCTCCAATTACTGAAAACGTTTTAGTGGCCGCCGGTGCGGGTTCAGGTAAAACTAGAACTCTCGCGGAAAAGGTTTTCACTATTATCGATAAGGATGAAGTTAAACCAAGTGAACTCTTAGTGTTAACTTTTACAGATAACGCTGCGCATGAAATGCGTGAAAGAATTATCGGTACATTTAAAGAAAGAAATAAGGAAGACATCGCTGAACAAGTTGCATCTGCGCATATCCGTACATTTGACTCATTTGCGAGATATTTAGTCAGTTCCTACGCAGATGTATTAGGTATCTCTTCTAATGTTAACTTAGCCAATAGTGATGTTATCTCCGCGAAGAAGAGTGTTTATCTCGATGAGATATTTGATGAATACTATAACGACAAAGATAAATGCGAAAAATTAGTTAAAACACTTTGTAAGTTTAATATCGCTGGTGATAGAAACACTAAGAAAGTGATTCTAGATTTATATAAACAGTTAGATAAACTCACTTTAGAAAGAAAGGATCAAATCCTTAATCATTACAATGAAGAATTCTTAAGTGAGAAATACTTTAAAGGTGTTATCGAAGAACTAGTGAGGGCCAGTAAGAGCATCGTTACTGACACGATTAAAGAAGCTTATTTCGTAGAAAAACACTTCGATGTTTTAGAAGGTGGCAATGCTCAATTAATCGCTAACTTATTTAACGATAAGTCCACGTTTAACATTGATATCAATCTATGCAACTTCTATAACACTGAATTAAATCAAGAAATGTATCGTCGTCTTAAAGACGCTTTGATATCTGATGGCAAAGAATTCATTAGAAAGATACATGATTTCGCTAACGATAAATCATTTAAGTTCTCTACCTCTGAAAAGAATCCATCAGGAGATGATAAAGATAAAGCGGTCTTTGACATCCTTAAAGGTGTCACTAAGAGATTGGATGCCGCAATGTCTATTAGTGACTTAGATGAAGAAGTTAACAAATTAAAAACATTCAAAGATGATATTGCTTTGTTATTAGAAATCATTAAAGAACTCAATAAGAGAATTGATGATTATAAAGCTATTACAAACGCTTTTGAATTTAACGATATTCTTCTTAAAGCAGTATCTCTACTAACTAATCCAAAATACGAAGAAACCGCAGAGAAGATTAGAAAACAATTTAAGTTCATCATGGTGGATGAATATCAAGACACTAATGATTTCCAAGAAGCTATTATCAATAGTTTAATTTCACCAAAGAAAGATGGCACAAGCGCACATCTGTTCTGTGTGGGTGACGCTAAACAAGCTATCTATGCCTTTAGAAACTCTAAAGTAGAACTATTTACCAAGAGACAAGCTGACTATAGTAGTGGTCCAGGTCACCAGGTCATTTTGATGCACAAGAACTACCGTTCTGGTAAAGGCTTACTAAATGAGATTAACCATATCTTTAAGTTCTATATGACCTTAAGTCATGGTGGTATTGACTATGCCTTCGCTAATGAAGGATTACTATACGACGATGAACACGGACCATATAGCAAGCTTCCATATAAGAACTTTGGTGTTTCTCGTATCACATCAATCTCAGGAAAAAATAACGATGCCTTTGGCGATCCTAAGAAGTGGGAAGCTATGGCTATCGCTAGTGATATTAAGAATAAAGTCGAAAGTCATTTTAAGATTTATAAACGCACACCTGAAGGTGGGGCTTTAGAAGATTGTACTTATGATGACTTTGTCATCATTATGAGAACCACTAAAGGGTTTGAAGATTATCAAGAAGTCTTTAAGGATGCACATATTCCTTTAAACAATAAACTCAAATCAGATCTCAAAGAGATTAACGCTATTTTGTTATTACAATCTTTAACTGAATTAATCGTTAATGAAATCTATCCTTTAGGTAGTGAGAAGGCGTTCTTATTCGCCTCAGTGGCTCGTAGCTATATTTATCAATACGATGATCAAACCTTATATGACATTTTAAAAGACCACGATGAATCTCGCCTTGATGATGACCAAATCATGCAAGACGTGCATGCATTTATCGCCGAAAACACTGATGTCAGTGCTTATGAGTTCTTCATTAATATGATTAATTACTTTGGTATTGTGGAAAAACTATACCTAGTTGGAGATGTCGAAGACAACATCAGTAAGATTGAATCATTAGGCGCGATTCTCTCGTCCCAAGAAAAGATGGGCGATACTCTAATTGACTTCGTCAAATTCTTAAATGATATTACTGACTACTCTTTAGGGTTAGGCAGTGATACGACTGTTAAGACTAGTAACGCTGTTGATATGATGACAATCCATGCTTCTAAAGGTTTAGAAGAAAAGATTGTCTATTTACCAGTTTCATATAACCAATTATCACAAGGAAATAACGCTGATAAAGCGGACTATATCTTTGATGAGAATTATGGAATTATTCTTCCTTACTATAACTATGATGTTGAAGATGTGGATGAAGATGGTAACGTCAAAGATGTTATGTTTGAAACATTACCAAGTATTCTCTTGAAGAATAGTGATAAAGATCCAGAAAGAGACGAACACGTTCGTTTATTCTATGTCGCCCTCACTAGAGCGGAAAACATCGTTTATATTGTCGGTGATAAACCGGACGGCGATAACAAGAAGAAAGAAAACCTCTATGGCATGCTTTCATACTTACCTCATTATCAAAGAATTGATGAAGAGTATATCGCTAAGAAGATTAAAGAGAAACAAGTGGACGCCTCTAAATATAAGAATTACTTAAACACTGTGAATGTCATTAAAGGCATCGATTTAATGTCTAGTGATGGTATTGACGCTGATTTATATAGCAAGCTCTTTAATAAATACTATACCGATAAGTTAACTGGTATCTTAGATGAGCAAATCAAAGATTTGTTTAAACCATTATTTAGAGAATACTATCTAAGATTTGTAAATATGACACGTGATCCAGTGATGGATGCAACTATCTTTGCCTATTATCGCTATAACGAAGATATCAGCACAATCGAAGACTTAGAAGAAATCGTCAGAAAAGATGCTAATGGTACAGTGGATATTCAAGCCACACTTAATGACTTTGTTAACGCTATCGCAACTGGTGATTATACATACTTTGTTTCCCAAACTGCAGCGAAACAATTAGAGAAAAAGACCGAAGATAATATACCGTATGGCCTATTTGATATTTTGATGCCAGTATTTGTGAGAGTCTTTGATGAGCAAAAACGTTTCATCTATGAATCATATGAGAATAAAGATTATCAGGATAATGTTTATACCTTTGATTATGATGACTTTGAATATGACATCGATGAAAATGATGCCGAAGAAATCATTAGTAAGATTGATCAATTGCCAGTGGATGATTCTATTATCACTTTCCCAACCATCATTAAAGAAAGAGCAAGTAAACAACGTCACTATGATGAATCATCAGAAGACGCTATCCCAGATTTAGTGCTTTCTCGTGGTGTCTATCTCCATAGACTGATGGAACTTGTGGACTTTGTTAGTAAAGATACATCTTTCATTATAAATGAAAAAGATAGAAAGCTTATCGAGAATGTCCTAAGTAACCCGGTTTTTAATGATTTAAGTGATGCGAAGATTTTTAAAGAATATGGTTACTATGATGAATCATTACAAACAACAGGGTTTATTGACTTACTATATTTCAAAGACGATGAATGTTATATCGTTGACTATAAATCCCGTTCTATTGATGATGAAGCTTATGAAAGACAATTAAGAATCTATCAACGTAACGTCCAATATTTATTTAATATTAATAAGGAACACATGCACCTATACTTGTTATCATTAAGTGAGAATCGCATTAAAGAGGTCAAGCCAGAATGATTAAAGAATTAATTGTCTATGAAGATAAGTATCTCGTGATTATTAATAAACCACGTGGTCTTTTATCACAGTTTGATGGTAATAAAGATAATCCTTCTTTAGATGTTATGTTATCTGAATACTTAGGAAAGCAAGCTATGCTTATCAACCGTTTGGACAAAGATACTTCTGGTTTAATCGTGTTCGCTAAAGACAACAAGAGTGCGACTGAACTTGCTAATATCATTAATGATCACTCTATCGTGGAGAAACATTATTTAACTTTGGTCTCAGGCAATGTTGAAGAAGATGGTGTCGTGGACGCTCCTCTTAGAAAAAGCTATGAGCGTAAGAAGATGGTCGTGGCCCCACTTAAAAGTGGTGCGAAAACCGCGGTCACTAAATACTTTGTTAAGGAAAAATATAAAGAATATACGCTCCTAGACGTGCAACTCGTAACTGGGCGCACACACCAAATACGTGCGCACATGTCATATATCCGTCATCATGTCGTTGGTGATA
>CAMZGG010000049.1 GCA_947306345.1 uncultured Caryophanales bacterium | reverse complement strand
CCTTCACTAGCGAGCTTTTTAGCTTCTTTAATAATGTCTTCGTATGGGCGAGAAACATATGGACCTCTAATTAAAGGAATAGCGCAGTATGTGCAGCAGTTAGAACAGCCTTCACCAATCTTAAGATAAGCACTATAGGAACCAGTTGAGACTAAACGATAGTCATCATTAAGACCTTCATAGTTAGTGATATCTTTATCTAAGGTCGCTAAGAGTTGGTTGAATCTTGGATAGTCTCTAATTGGAATCCATAAATCCACTTCTGGAATGGATTTCTTTAAATCATCGACATAACGATTAACTAAACAGCCAGTAACAACAACTTTTTGCTTCTTGTTAATGCTATCTAAAATGACATCGATGCTTTCCTTTTTACTAGCTTCGATAAAACCACATGTATTAATGATAAGAATATCCGCTTCTTCTTTATTGTTCACTATTTTATAGTGATTCTTGAGTAAAAGACCAAGGATATTTTCACTATCGACAAGGTTTTTCGCGCAGCCTAAAGAGATTAAAGCAATCTTTTTCATTATTCGCTCCTTAAGGCGGTAACAGGATCTTGTCTAGAAGCATGCATACTTGGGATTAAACCAGCAACAACACTTAAAACAACAGATAAGGCAAGCATGATGCCCATAATTGGTAATGTTAGAACTGCAATTGCAGGAACACCAAACGGTGAAATAACGGCGTTAATAATTAGGCACACAACTGCGGTAATCGCTAAACCGATAATGCCTGACATCACACCTGTGACAAGGTTTTCGGCAATAAATAAACGTGAAACGTCTTTCTTTCGACCACCAAGAGAACGGATAACACCAATTTCTTTGACTCTTTCCATGACGGAGATATAAGTAATAACCGCAATCATGAAGGAAGAAACCACTAAGGATAACGATGTGAAAATCACTAACGCTGTGGTGATAATTGTAATCATGGTATCGATGACATTAATGATAATAGAAATTGTGTCAGTATAGGTTAATTCATCTCTGTCGCTAGCTTTGAGTACTTTTTCGTTAGCGGTGCCATCGTAAAGGACGATATCTTTATCGGAATTCCATTGATCTAAGTATTTATTTACGTTGTTCTTTTGGGCAAAGTCCACTGGATAGATACTCATGGTTTCTGGAAGTTTTTCAAAACTATAGGAAATCTCATTAGTAGCGCTATCGACTGTGGAGACGGTCTTTAAGCCACATAAGGAACGGAAATGGACTTGGTTTTCTTGTGAATAATCTTTACCAGTGATACTGGAGAATAATGATGAGAAGGAAGAGTTAAGGTCACCATTTAAACAAGAGGCGTAGCCAAAGGTGTTATAGGCTGGATTATCTGCATCTTCCCAACTTGTATAGTTGAATGTCACGTAGGCTTGATACATAGTATTTTGCTTTGTGGCGTCACTAAGGTGTGCCTCAAAGCCTCTTGTGGCATCAGTGATGATTTCACTATCTTTAGCATCGTTCATGTATTTGTCTTGGAATTCTTTTGTGTAATAGACACCACGACTTAAACAACCAAAGGACACACTCTTCTTTGGTCTTAAGATACCAGCGATTTTTAATTCGGTACCATTGCCCCAAGAAGCATCGGCTTCAGCTGGATATTGATAGCCTCTAATTGTTTCTTCCGCTGGAGTTTCACTAGCGTTTACAGTGAAGGAAGATGGCATTAAAGAGCCAGACATAACGGAAGCATTACCTGTTTCAGGAATGTTCATGTAGACAAGTTCGCCACTTTGAATCATTGGTAAGATGTCAGACATAGATGGGTTTTCAATTTCCGCTAAAGCGGCTAATGACTTCACGTTGGAAGTACCAATAAATGTACCAGCGGTTGGTTTATCACCACTTTGTTGGAAGTTAACAGCGAAGAAGTCTTCGTAGTTATATGGGGAAATGTTCAAATGTGCGCCTCTAAAGACAGGCACGCCTTTGAGCATGGATGTGTATGTTTCATCGTATTGGAGAATGTAGAATTCATCCGCTGCTGGAGATTGAAGAACTACTGTATAGTCCATATAGTCACGAACATGGATATCATCGTAATGATAGATAGTGTCATGTGGATAATATGTGAGTTTCTTTCCTAAGAGTTCATCATAAGAGAAGCTTGTAGCATATGGATATAACTCATCAAGTTCTTTATCAGTGAGAGTATTATCTGGATCGTATTTCTTAATGGCCTTTTTAGCGATGTTCATGACTTCTTCTTCGTGATAGTAGCCAAGTTGAGCGAACACTAAATCGGTTAAGGTGGTATCGGATTCCACTACTAACATGATTTCGTTTTCATTTTGTGGGAAGTGTGAATTACCTAATAAGTCATATTGGGTAAGAATATAATCTTGTTCACCTGGTAATAACTTCATGAAGTCAGTGAATAAATCAACATAACTAGCGTATTGAGAGAAGCCATCAACAGTCTTAAGTTCAGCGATATAACGTTGTGTTAAACCGTTAAGAGAAATCTTCATTTCAGGTTCACCAACATTTGGTTCCCAGTTAGTGAAGATATTGTTTGTTGGGTCAATACCATAGCTAAAAGATAAAGCGGAGATATATTCTTCTGGAATCTCTTTGACAAATTGCACTAAATCGTCATTAATGGTATTTGTTTTCACTGAAGTGAAATCAGTGTATCTGTTCATTAAGTAATCAATCATGGAATTAAGACCAACACGAGTGGATGTATCAAATTCCATAATCTTGGTGTCAGGATCTTGATATAAGCCGGTCATTAATGATGTATAGTCAACGCTTTCTTCAGCGATTGCTAAAGGATAGCTAGATAACATATCATCTTGCATCTTATCGATGTATTGACGAACACCAGTGGAGGCCGCTAAAACGGTAGAAACACCAAAGATACCAATACTACCCGCAATAGCAACAAGGATTGTTCTTTTAGATTTACTAAATAAGTTAGCGACACTTAAAGCAGTCGCAGTAAAGAAGGACATGGAACTGTTCTTCTTCTTGCCTTTATATTCTTCGTCATCAGGATAGGCGGCTAAAACACCACAGTTAGGACATCTTTCCGCTTTTTCATAAATGACTTCACCACACTTTGGGCAGCGATAAGCGACATCAGAAAGAGGTTCATTGCCATCAAATGGATTACTATCACCAGTGATGACGCCATCAAACATGTTAACGATACGAGTGGCGTATCTTTCCGCTAAGTCTGGGTTATGGGTAACCATGACTACCAAACGGTCTTGCGCAACTTCTTTAAGTAAGTCCATGATTTGGACACTAGTTTCACTATCAAGAGCGCCCGTAGGTTCATCGGCTAATAAGATTTCAGGATTGTTCACTAACGCTCTAGCGATAGCAACTCTTTGCATTTGACCACCAGAGAGCTGGTTTGGTTTTTTCTTTTCCATGCCTTTTAAGCCGACTTTTTCTAAGGCTTGATAGGCTCTTTCTTTTCTCTCTTTTTTATCTACGCCTGCAATGGTAAGGGCGAGTTCAACGTTTTTAGAGATGCTTTGGTGACCAATTAAGTTATAGGCTTGGAAAACAAAACCAATAGAATGGTTACGATATGTGTCCCAATCATAATCAGAATAGTTTTTCGTGGATTTATCTTTAATGATTAGATCACCGTCACTATAACGGTCAAGACCACCGATGATATTTAATAATGTGGTTTTACCACATCCAGAAGGACCAAGAACAGCGACAAACTCATTACGTCTAAAGTTGACAGAAACACCTCTAAGGGCCTTAACTGGCTCTTGATTTTTCATTTCATAATTCTTCTTGATGTCAACGAGTTTGAGCATGTTTTTTCTCCTAATATGAGTGCATGATATACAAAATAAAAGTGCCTGTCAATATACATGCACTTTATATTTTAACGATAATTTAGTTTGTGTCTAATCTTTTTAAAGATTGTTAGCAATTAACCAGGTCTTATCTGTCTCTGGTTTGATGTTGTTTTGAAGAGGGTATTCTTTGTTGGTTCCCGCTTCAACAGCGACGTTCTTCACCACTTTCTTAAGTAGAGAGTGTCTTTTGCCAAGTATCACAAGGAAGATAATTAACAAGTAGATAAACACGCCATAGCAGGTTAAACCCGCAAAGAGGAAAACGATATAATATGCAAAGGTTTTTTGGGAGATGAAATAGAACGCTAAAAGCACACTTGCGATCACGAACATGATGATGGCAGCGAGTGGGAATGGGCGTGATATACGAGCGTATAAACTCTCGTTAGCCTTAATCGTGCTATAGGAATTACCTTCAAATCTTTCTTTATCTCTTTCAAAAGAGAGAACGACTTTGCCATTTTCTTCTTCTTGGTTTGTTAGTTCGTAACCAAAGGAGTTGTGAAACGCAATTGTTTCTTCAACTTTATTTGGTTTTACTTTAACAGTTTTACTTTCCATATTTCTCCCTGAGAGCTTGCATTTTCTCTTCGGCTTCTTTAACTATTTTATCTTCATTTTGAAGATATTTCATCAATTGTTTACTACGGAAGTAAAATAAGACAGTATCCACGAGTAATAAAAACATTGATGGCACGAAGAAAGCATAGAAATATTTTAAAGGATCAAAAGTGCCTTTCATCGTGAGATAAAGGATGAGATATACGGTCATAGTGGCAAACGCTATAGCGACGATAAGAATATAGATCCATAAAGGAATGAGCTTTGGAGATGTTTGTTTTTCAATCTCCACCATTTCTTTGTAATATGGGGTATTTTCATCACGCTCAAACGTTAAAATACTTGGCGCGTTTTCATGTTTTTCTTCGTTGACTAATTTCCAGTCGAATAAACCCATCAGATAAACTGAACGAGTCACGGTATATGAATTAACTTTTCTTTGACATTTTTCCATAGCTTAATTGTATAGAATCTACCATATTGTCGCAAGTTTATAATAATAAACATTGCATAATATTTTGAAACTACCATAATATAATTGAATGTGGATTTTTTACATGTTACACTTGTAACGGATAAAGGAGACATATAAATATGATGCCGAAAAAACACAGCACTAAAGATTACATCACTATTTCTTTATATTATTTAATGTCTAAGTTCGATTATGAGTCCATCAGCGTCACAGATATTTGTGCTAAAGCTCGTGTCTCTAGAATGTCCTTTTATCGTTACTTCAACAATAAAGAAGATATTTTCATCAACTACTGCGATGAAAGATTTGAAGAGTTCTTCCAAATCATTAATGATAAGCACATTGATGATATCTACTCTTTCTTGTTAGAAGTCTTCTACTATATGAAGAAATACGCTCGTCAAGTGACCATCTTGAAGAGAGCAAGAAAAGAAAACCTATTAGTTGAAAAATTCACTGACTATGGTTCATATATCGCGAGCCACATGTCATTAACCACAGAAAACAATCTTATTAATAATAGAATCATCGCCGCCTTCTTAGCGGGTGGTATCGCTAATATCTTATTACTCTGGTTCGAGTTAGGATTAGACCTTCCACCACAAGAAATGGCCAAGATGGCTTATAGCATCTTCTCCACCCTTAACGTTGAGCACAGCAACAAGGAAAAGAAGTAGTCTATATACACCAACCAAAACATATTTCAAAGACAAAAAATCACAAAACTAGACAGTGTCTAAATTTGTGTTTTTTTTACTTTATTTCCTCCTAGAATATTAATAATATTAATGCACCGCTACAAAAGTGGTAAATCACTCAAAAATATAATAAGTGAATAGAAAAAGTAGCAGAGGAACTACTTTTGAATACACTTCGAAAAATAAGGAGAAACTTTTTATGCTAAGAATCAAAAAAAGAGACGGCAATATTGAAGAATTTGATATTACCAAGATCGAAAACGCCATTGAAAAGGCATTCATGGCTGAACACAAATTTTATAATCATGACATCATTGAAATGCTCGCGTTACGTGTTACCAGTGATTTCAACCGTAAAGTTGTAAACGACACCATTGGTATCGAAGATGTCCAAGACTCCGTTGAAATTGTCCTCATTCAAGCGGGTTACGTGGACGTCGCGCGTTCCTATATTATTTATCGTAAGCAACACCAAAATTTGCGCGATATCAAAGAAACCAACCTCAACTATAAGAACGTTGTTGATAATTATTTAAAGATTAATGACTGGCGCGTGAAGGAAAACAGTACTGTCACCTACTCCGTCGGTGGTCTTATTTTAAGCAATAGCGGCGCTGTTACAGCTAATTACTGGTTATCTGAAGTCTATGATGATGAAATCGGAAACGCTCATAGAAACGCCGATATTCACATCCACGACTTATCAATGTTAACTGGTTACTGCGCTGGTTGGTCATTAAAACAATTAATCCAAGAAGGTTTAGGCGGTGTTCCAGGTAAGATTACTTCTTCCCCTGCTAACCACTTAAGCACTCTCTGTAACCAAATGGTTAACTTCTTAGGCATTATGCAAAATGAATGGGCTGGCGCTCAAGCCTTCTCATCCTTCGATACATATTTAGCCCCATTTGTTAAGGTTGATCACTTAACATATAAAGAAGTTAAACAATGCATCCAATCCTTCATTTATGGTGTTAATACACCATCTCGTTGGGGTACACAAGCTCCATTCACCAACATCACATTAGACTGGGTTGTGCCAAACGATATGGCTGAACTCAACTGTTTAGTGGGTGGTAAAGAAATGGACTTCAAGTACAAAGATTGTGTTGAAGAAATGGCAATGGTCAATAAAGCCTTCATCGAAATCATGATCGAAGGTGACGCGAATGGCCGTGGTTTCCAATACCCAATCCCAACCTACTCCATTACCCGTACATTCGACTGGGAAGAAACAGAAAACAATAAACTCTTATTCGAAATGACCGCTAAGTATGGTACACCATACTTCTCCAACTACATCAACTCCGATATGGAACCAAGTGATGTTAGAAGTATGTGCTGCCGCTTAAGACTTGACTTAAGAGAATTAAGAAAGAAATCTGGTGGTTTCTTCGGTTCTGGTGAATCAACTGGTTCTATCGGTGTTGTTACAATCAACATGCCAAGAATTGCTTACTTATCCACAGATGCTGAAGACTTCTATAGAAGATTAGACCACATCATGGATATCAGTGCCCGTTCACTTAAAGTGAAACGTAACACAATTACCACATTAATGGAAGCTGGCTTATATCCATATACAAAGAGATATTTAGGTAACTTCAATAACCACTTCTCCACTATTGGTTTAGTCGGTATGAACGAAGCTTGCTTAAATGCCAGATGGATTAAAAAAGATTTAACAAATCCAGAAGCTATTGAATTCACTAAAGAAGTTCTCAATCACATGAGAGAAAAGTTATCTGATTACCAAGAATTATATGGTGACTTATATAACTTAGAAGCTACACCTGCTGAATCAACCGCGTATCGACTAGCAAAACATGATAAAGAAAAATATCCAGATATCATCACTGCTAGTGAAGAAGGTAGAACTCCTTATTACACCAACTCATTTCACTTACCAGTTGGTTATACAGAAGATATCTTCGCTGC
>CAMZGG010000048.1 GCA_947306345.1 uncultured Caryophanales bacterium | reverse complement strand
AGACTTTTTCATATCTACCGGTATACCAAGGATCTTCTATTTCATAGATACTAGGGGTGAATTTATTAATACGATAAATAATGCCTTTATGGTTATCTAATTGTCTAAGTAATGAATAGTAGTTTTCATCATCCATACAAAAGATATAGTCAGCATTTTCATAATCTATTTGCCTAATCCTTTGAGCGGCATGAGGATACATTGGTACCCCTCTTCTATATAACTCCCTTTTCATCGGAGGATAGACATCGTTACCAATCTCTTCAGAAGAAGTCGCTCTTATAAGGATATTAAACTCTTTATCTCTTCCTTGTTCTTTTAAGTATTGCTTTGCAATAAAAGCCGCAGCAGGGCTACGGCATATTGAACCATGACAAACAAAGATAATGGTTTTCATTATTCTAACTCAACAGCGCCTGTATAGAGTTGATAGTAGGCGCCTTTTTCAGCAATAAGTGATTCGTGATTACCTCTTTCGATAATCTCACCTTTGTCTAACACTAAAATGTAGTCAGCGTTTTGAATAGTGGACAATCTATGAGCAATAACAAATGTAGTTCTACCTTTCATTAATTGATCCATACCCTTTTGCGCAAGTCTTTCAGTACGTGTATCAATAGAAGATGTCGCTTCATCAAGAATCATAACAGGTGCGTCAGCGACCGCCGCTCTAGCGATAGAGATTAATTGTCTTTGACCTTGAGATAAGTTAGCGCCATCACCTGAAAGCATAGTGTTGAAGCCTTGAGGTAATCTCATAATAAAGTCATACGCATTAGCGATCTTCGCGGCTTCATAGACTTCTTCATCAGTAGCGTCTAATCTGCCATATCTGATATTTTCCATGACAGTACCAGTGAACAAGTTCACATCTTGTAAAATCACGCCTAAAGAGTGACGTAAGTCGTCTTTTTTAATCTTATTGATATTTATGCCATCATAACGGATTTTGCCATCAGCGATGTCATAAAAACGATTAATCAAGTTAGTAATAGTGGTCTTACCCGCACCAGTCGCACCAACGAGGGCAATCTGTTGACCTGGGTGAGCGTAAACACTAACGTTCTTAAGAACAGTCTTCTTACCATCATAAGAGAAGTCAATATCGTCTATTACGATATCACCTTTAAGTTCAGTATAAGTCACTGTGCCATCCGCTTTATGTGGATGCTTCCAAGCATAGTCTCTTGTTCTTTCACTAGTTTCTTCAAATGTACCATCTTCATGATATTTGATATTCACTAATGTGACATAGCCATCATCCGCTTCAACAACTTCATCTAATAAGTCAAAGCATCTTGATGCACCAGCGGTACCCATGACAACGAATGTTACTTGTTGTGAGAAGTTAGAGATATTTTGTGTAAACATTCTAGACAGCATTAAGAATGGGACAAGTAAGGCACTATAGAATGTTGTGGTATCAACGACCTTCATACCAGATAAGGATAAATTTTGTGCGCCTGGTGTGAGATAAAGGATACAACCAATAATCGCGATGATAACGTAGATGAAGTTACCAATGTTGCCATTGATTGGCATCATGATATTACCAGCGATATTCGCTGCGGTGGAGTTCTTATATAATTCTTCATTTACTTTTTCAAAGTCTTTTAAGCTATCTTCTTCGTGAGTAAAGACTTTAATGACTTTTAAGCCAGTAATACTTTCTTCAATATTACCTTCAACTTTACCAATGCTCATTTGTTGCGCAACGAAGAAACGTGAAGCACGTCCACCAACAATCTTAGTGTTAAAGAACATTGCAACAGTGCCCGCAATAACAACTAAAGTCATCCAAATAGAGAAGGACAACATCACAAATAAACAACCAACGACTGTAATACCAGTAGAGATGATATTTGGTAATGATTGTGAGATTAATTGTCTAATGGTGTCGATATCGTTAGTGTATAACGACATAATGGCACCGTTTTGGTGTGTATCAAAATATTTGATAGGAAGCTTTTGCATGTGGGAGAACATCTTATTACGGAAAAGGTTTAAATACTTTTGTGTAACAATCGCCATTGTTCTAGTCCATGTCCATGAACAAAGAACACCCACTAAATAGATGATGCCTAAAGCAACCACTAAGGTCACTAAGTTAACACCTTTAAGAGGAATACCACCTAATAAGGAGATATCAAATGAACCAGTGAGGATATTAACATCCGCTAATGGATCCATCTTCATTGGAATAGCCTTTGTTAATAAGTCGGTAATCATACTAGCGAAGACTGAACCACTTAAGTTAACAAAGATCGAAAGGATAAGAGTGACTAAGGAAATAATTAATTCAAGCTTAAAGTTTTTCCAAAGTGATTTGACTAAACGTGCAACTGTGCCTTTTTTAGGCTTAGCGTATTGTCTAATACGAGGAGCTGGCATATTAATTACCTCCTTTCTGTGTTTGTGATTGATAAACTTCACGATAAATCTCATTACTTTCTAGTAATTGTTTATGTGTACCAATACCATTTATTTCACCATTATCTAAAACAATGATTTGATCAGCTTCTTCAATAGAACTAATTCTTTGAGCGATGACAATCTTTGTCATATCTGGTAAATCATTCTTTAAGGCTTTTCTAATTAATCTATCAGTCTTAGTGTCCACAGCGGAAGTGGAGTCATCTAAGATTAAAATCTTAGGATTTTTAAGCAACGCTCTAGCGATACATAATCTTTGTTTTTGGCCACCAGAGAAGTTCGCACCACCTTGTTCAACGACTTTATTAAGTCTTTCTTGTGTGGCTTCAATGGTTTCAGACATTTGGGCTACTCTTAAGGCTTTAACGATTTCTTCATCTGTCGCTTCTTTATTACCCCAGCGCATATTAGAGGCTACTGTACCACTAAATAAGAAGTTCTTTTGAAGAACTACAGCAACAGAATCTCTTAATGCTTTAAGGTCATAATTTCTAACATCATTACCACCCACTAAAACTCTTCCTTCAGTGGTGTCATATAATCTAGAAATTAAATTAACTAAAGTGGATTTACCGCTACCGGTGGAACCGATAATACCAATAAATTCACCAGACTTAATATTGATGTTTAAGTTATTAACAGCATAACGTTCTGCTTCTTTTTTGTATTTAAAGGAAACATTATCAAATACTACTGAACCATCATTAACTTCCATCACTGGGTTTTCTGGATTCTTAATTGTTGGCTCTTCATCTAAGACTTCACTAATACGTCTAATAGATTCAAATGACATGACTAACATCGTGACAATCATAGAGATCATCATGATGGACATTAAGATTTGAATACCATATGTGAGTAAAGCGGACATATCAGAAATAGCTAAACTGCCCCAGTTGAATAAAACAACAGGATTACCATCTCTATCAGTGCCCCAATATGGTTGTGTTTCTTTAAAGATTAATGTGGCTGCGAAGAACATTGTAATAATGTAAACAACGTGAATTGAGGTGTTCATTAAAGGAGTCATTAAAGAAACAATCTTTTCCGCTTTAATGAATTCTTTACTTAAGTTATTAGAGGCAGTGGAGAACTTATTATCTTCATAGCCTTCTCTAACATAAGATTTAACCACTCTCATACCAGAGACATTTTCTTGTACTGATTCATTAAGAGCATCGTATTTCTTAAAAACTCTTCTAAAGATACCCATCGCAAATCTTGCTAAAACCACAAAAATAATGCCGATAACAGGAATAGCGGCCACAAAGATCCAAGCTAAGTTACCACCAACAACAAAAGCCATAATCGCTGAGAAGACGAGCATTAATGGCGCCCTAACAACGATTCTAATGGTCATTGCAAATGAGTTTTGTGTATTAGTGACGTCTGTCGTCATTCTAGTCACCAAACTAGAAGCATGGAAATGGTCGATATTCTCAAATGAGAAAGATTCAACTTTCTTATATAAATCGTGTCTTAAGTTTTTAGCAAAGCCACTAGCAGCATAAGCGGCAAATCTACCACCCAAGATACCACAGGTAATAGAAACAATTGCCATTGCTATAATAGCCAAAAAATAAGGTAATAAATCTTGAATAGAATTCTCTGGTTTAAGAATCTTAACAAAGTTTGTCATTACTAATGGCAAAGCACATTCAACAGCCGCTTCACCAATCATAAATAAAGGAGTAATAATCGCATATTTCTTAAATTCTCTAACGCTTTTTAGAACTTTAAATATTGATTTAAGCATCTAAATATTCTCCTTTCTTATCATGCTAGAAAATTGTAAAGTTCGAATACGAACTTGTCAATTGAAAAGCGACAATGACTACCAAAGTTGGCGGAAACTCTAACAAAAGTTGTATAATATAGGGGCTATGAAAAAGAATTATGATTATTTAATTGTTGGCGCTGGTTTATTCGGCGCGGTGGCCGCTCATGAATTAAACAAACGCGGCTATAAAGTTCTTGTGGTGGAAAAACGTAATAACATCGCTGGAAATATCTACACAGAAGAAATTGAAGGTATCCAAGTTCATAAATATGGACCACATATCTTCCACACCTCTAAAAAAGAAATCTGGGACTATGTTAATCAATTTGCTAAGTTCAATGATTTCATCAACATGCCTTTAGCCTATTACAAAGGCAAGTACTATAACATGCCATTCAATATGAATACATTCCATCAAATCTTTGGTGTGAATGAGCCAGAAGAAGCCAAGGCGTGCATTGAAAAAGAAATCAAGGAGGCTAACATCAAGGAACCAAAGAACCTTGAAGAAAAAGCTATCTCTATGGTGGGCACAACTATTTATGAAATGCTCATTAAAGGCTATACCCAAAAACAATGGGGCAGACCATGTAATGAATTACCACCTTTCATCATCACTCGTTTACCAGTGAGATATGAATATAACAACAACTACTTCAATGATATCTATCAAGGTATCCCAATTGGTGGTTATACCAAATGGATTGAAAATATGCTTAAGGGCATTGAAGTGAGATTAGGTGTTGATTACTTAGAACACAAAGATGAATTAAACGCTCTTGCGGATGAAATCATCTACACTGGTGAAATTGATAAGTTCTTCGACTATAAGCTAGGCGCTCTTGAATGGAGATCACTTAGATTCGAAGAAGAAATCATTGATAAGCCAGATTACCAAGGTAACGCTGTTGTTAACTATACAGAATATGAAGTCCCATATACCCGTATCGCGGAACATCAATATTTTGAACCAGGACAAAAACACAATAAGACTGTCATCACAAAAGAATACTCTAAGACTTGGACTTTAGGGGACGAAGCATATTATCCACTTAATAACGAGAAGAATAGTATGCTATACTTAAAATATCAAGAATTAGCCAAACAAAATCCACATATCCACTTCGGTGGTCGTTTAGGTACCTATTCTTATTACAACATGGACGTCGTAGTAGAGAAGGCACTTCAATTAGTAGAGAGCCTTATCAACTAAGTAACTTGCATAAATATTCAACTTTCTATATAGTGTTTTAAGGCTGAAGGGCCGAATTTAATTACGAATTATGAAATACATTACATTTACAGTTCCTTGCTACAACTCACAAGACTATATGCGCCACTGCATCGATAATCTCGTTGCTGCTGGTGAAGAAGTCGAGGTCATCATCGTCAATGACGGTAGTAAAGATGACACAGGAAAAATCGCTGACGAATATCAAAAGAAATACCCAACAATCGTTAAAGCTATTCAAAAAGAAAATGGTGGACACGGTTCAGGCGTTATGGCGGGTATCCGCAATGCCACAGGTATGTTCTTTAAGGTTGTCGATAGTGATGACTGGATTGAAACAAAAGATGTCTTAGACTTAGTTGAATTAATCAAACGTCACGAAGCTCAAGATGCTAATGTCGACTTATACATCACAAACTATGTTTATGAACACGCCGCGGATAACAGTCAATATGTTATGCATTACCGCAAATGCTTACCACCAGAACAAATCTTTGCGTGGGAAGATATGAAGCGTGTGAAATTAGAAACAGTCTTCTTAATGCACTCATTACTCTATAGAACTTCCAAGTTAAGAGAATCCAAGATGGATCTTCCTAACCACACCTTCTATGTTGATGACATCTATGCCTATCAACCATTACCATTCATGAAGAAGATCTTCTATCACGATATTGATTTATATCATTACTTCATCGGTAGAGCGGATCAATCCGTTAACTATGGCACAATGTGTAAACGATATGAACAACAAATGAGAGTGTTCAAAATCATGTTCACAGCCTATAAGTATGATGAAATCATCAAACAACCAAAACACTTAAAGAAATACATGTTTAAATGGTTGATGACCATCTGTGGTATTACCATCATGACCATTGTT
Organism: uncultured Caryophanales bacterium; assembly: GCA_947306345.1. GTDB lineage: Bacteria > Bacillota_I > Bacilli_A > RFN20 > CAG-826 > RUG14515. The sequence goes on along the minus strand of CAMZGG010000048.1, from coordinate 1,215 downwards.
GGCACAAAAGAAGATAAAAAGACACGTTGGAAAGTGTTCCATGAATACTTCGATGAACTTAAAGGAATCGATAAGAAACTCTATAACAAGATTAGACATCGTTCCTTAGCGTGCTTCGCCTTCAACTTACCAGGCTATAGCTTAAAGTCATTCGCTAGTAAGAATGGTTATAAAGTTTTCCAAAAGAGATTAAAACTTGGCTAATAACAAAGACCTCTCAATCGAGAGGTTTTTTGTTGCAACTTAGAATCATTCTATTAAAATAGAAAATACATAAGGGAGTTTTATTAAATGAAAGAAAGAACTGCAAGTATTGTTACTGCTATTGTCACAATTGCCTTAGGTATTCTCATTGCTGTTTTCGGCTTTGGTGCTTTAGACATTTATGTCGGTATTAGCTGTTTAGTTGCTGGTGTCGTTTTGGCGGTTGTTAACATCGTATTCATTGCTAAGAAAAGACCAGCATCATTCGGTGGCTTATTCTTAAGCGTTGCTTTGATTGTTATTGGTATCTGCTTACTTACTGGCTACATTTCATTCGGTGTTTTAGAACATCTAATCGTCGCGATTGTTCTTGGCTTAGGTATTGCGTTAGCCTTATACGGCATCCTAACAATTGCCATTGCTAAATTAGTGCCATTTGGTGTTATTCAATTAGTCCTCGGTTTAGCAATCATTGCTTTAGCGATTGTTTACATGAATGTTGCCGATTTCAGACAAGCATTCTGGATTATCGTTGGTGTTATCATTGCTGTATACGGCATCGTCGACTTAGTGATGATCTTGACTAAGAAGAAAAAGTAACAAAACCCACGAAAAGTATAGAAAGAATCACAATATTGTGGTTCTTTTTATTTGCATGTGTATAATTGGTTGCGTTGGTTTTTAAGATTACGCAACTTAAAAGCGACGTAAAAACAACCACAAATTGGTGGTTTGTAAACCGTATTATTTCCTAAAATATGCGAGAAATTATTAAGGAGGGTTTGTTTATGACCATAGGTGAAAAACTACAACAATTAAGAAAAGATAGTAACTACACACAAGAAGAGCTCGCGGATATCATGGGCGTTTCACGTCAATCAATTTCTAAATGGGAAAGTGATGTTGCATTCCCAGAAACAGAAAAACTTATTACTTTATCTAAACTATATCAATGCTCAATTGATTATTTATTAAATGAAGATAGTGAAGAAAAAGTTAAAAGTCGTGGAC
>CAMZGG010000047.1 GCA_947306345.1 uncultured Caryophanales bacterium | reverse complement strand
TCGAAGTCAAAGTCGATGGTGGAACTTCCTTCCTTGGACAAGTCACATTTATAGAAGAGTAAAAAGGAGCATTTGCTCCTTTATTTTTTGTTTTGTTCGTAGTTGTTTTTGACTTCGACAAGCATCTTTTCCATGTTGTCCATACAAGTTTCAAAGTCGAACTGTTTAATGAACTCTTTGTATTTTTCTTGTAGTTCTTTCTTTTCTTCAGGATGCTCAATCCAATAATCAATATGTTCAGTTAAATCGGCTACGTTCTTTGATTGATATTTACATCTATCATCTAACGCAAACTTACGAGTAGCGCTCTTAGAGCTATCTGCGATAACTGGAATCATACCTGTAGCAATTGCTTCTAAACAAGAGATGGCTTCAATCTCCACAATAGAAGTATGGACATAAAGATCACCTAACCATAAAGCGGTGTTGAGTTCTTCGTGTTTATATAATTTTTGAATAACGGGATTAGTGAACTTGAGCTTTTTAGATAACTTTTGTAAGTATTCTCTTCTTGGCCCGTCACCAGTTAAAACAATCTGAATTTTGTCTTCATATTTGGAGCGTTTTACCGCGTATAAAAGTTCTTGTTGATTCTTCTCTTTAGATAACCTACCTGACATGATAATGACGAACTTATCTTTTAGGTAGTCTGGACGTTCAACTTTCTTAGGATAAAAGTACTTAAAATTGACACCATTTGAAATGACATAAGCGGGAACATTTTTCTTGTTATATCCACTCACGTAATCTCTAATGAATTCAGTTGGGTAGTGGATAGCGTCCACTTTGCTGAAATATGTTCTCCATAGGTAAGCGTAAGTGCAATTGTTCATTAAATTACTTGCCATCATAAAGATGTGACTTGTAAAGTTTTCTGCTTGCATATGGAAACCACTGGTAAATGGAATATGGTGTTTCTTGCAGTATTTCAAAGCGCGTTTAGAAGCGGCAAAAGGCACTAAACCATGCACGATATCTGCATCTTCACATGCTGCTTTAATAATACGTCTATCGCCTCTAGCGAGACACACGCCATTCTTCTTTAAATAGTTATTAAGAAAGCCTAGATTTAATCTTTTTAAGATATAGTACCCGGCAATGCATTTTTTATCTGGATCAGGACAGATGACTTTCACATCATGACCTTTATTAATTAATGTATTTATTAAGTTATAAGCCGCTAGGGAAGTACCGTTATTAGCTTCGCCTAGGACGTCACAAACAATAGTAATTTTCATGCTGATTAAAAACCTCTAGAAAAATCATAGTGCATAACAAGATACATGCATATCCACTATGCAGATAACATTTCTATATATGTGTAAACGTATTTCTACTTGATTTAAATTTTCGAGTAGAATGTTACTTTAAAACGACCTTATGGAAGGCTTTTTTGCCTTTCTTTATTTTAATTGGTTCTGCTAAATCTGCTTTTGTGATTCTTAAGTTCACATCGCTGACTCTATTACCGTTAAGGGAAATACCACCTTGATCAATAAGTCGTCTAGCTTCACCTTTAGAAGTGGCTAATTTAGTTAAGACTAACAAGTCTAATAAACCGATATCGTTTTCAAGTTCGATTTCAGTTGTTGGCATATTAGCGTCATCACCTTCGCCAGAGAATAAAGCGCGCGCAGCTTCTAAAGCTTTTTTAGCTTCTTCTTCACCATGCACTGACTTAGTGATTTCAAACGCTAAGATTTCTTTCTTTTCATTGATTCTTTCACCTGGCCATTTTGCCATTTCTTCAATTTCTTCAATTGGTAAGAAAGTAATCATCTTCAAACATTTATCAACGTCTGCATCGTTAACGTTTCTCCAATATTGGAAGAATTCATATGGACTTGTTTTTTCTTTATCTAACCAAAGAGCGCCATTAACGGATTTACCCATTTTCTTACCTTCACTATTAGTTAATAAAGGAATGGTTAAAGCGAAAGCGTCTTTACCAGTTTTCTTTCTGATGAGTTCAGTACCAGCAAGCATATTGCTCCATTGGTCATCGCCACCAAATTCCATATTGCAGCCATAATGTTCGTGTAAATAATAGAAGTCATAAGACTGCATAATCATATAGTTAAATTCAAGGAATGTAAGACCTTTTTCCATTCTTTGTTTATAGCATTCCGCTGTTAACATTTTATTGACGGAAAAACAGGCTCCAACATCTCTTAAAAGTTCAACATATTTTAACCCTTTTAGCCAATCAGCGTTGTTCACACAAATGGCCTTATCTTCACCAAATTCAATGAAGCGACCAATTTGTTCTTTAAAGCGAGCGCAGTTATGAGCAATTTGTTCTTCTGTGAGCATCGCTCTCATATCTGTACGACCACTTGGATCACCGACTAAACCAGTGCCGCCACCTAAGACGACGATTGGCTTATTACCAGCTAATTGAAGTCTCTTCATTAAGACTAATGTCATGAAGTGACCAGCGTGTAATGAATCCGCTGTTGGGTCAAAACCAATATAGAATCTTGCTCCGCCGTTATTGATGAGTTCTCTAATTTCGGCTTCATCGGTAACTTGAGCAATTAAACCTCTTCTTTGTAATTCTTCGTAGATTTTCATTTTGAATATCTCCTTTTAGTAAAAAACCTCTATTCCAAAAAAATGGAACAGAGGACGATTAATCGTGGTACCACCTCTATTTAGATAATTCTCACGAACTATCCCTTAGTGTGTCTTTGACACTTCGCTATTTCGGGCGAACCCGTCATTCCCTACTAAATGGTTCAGGAAGCAGCTCCAGAATGTATTCCCCTTAACTAGTCTATGGTCTTGCAGCAACCGGCCACTCTCTATAAGACATCATTAAGCGTACTTGTTTCCTTCAACGCTTTACTGGATAAGTATATCAAAGAGGCATCTTAAAATAAAGATGCATTGTTAAAGCACAATTGATAATATCTATAAACTTATATAAAATATAAAGGTTGAGATATGGATAAGAAACAAAATAAACAACAAAAAGTCCCTAAAGCAAGACTGTTCTCATTCAAATACATTCTTTATGATTTCGTGAAATGGTTTGGCTTTTGGCAAACAATGATCTGGTATCGTATTAAAAAGACATATGATGGACCAGAAGCTAAGAAGAGAATCAAAGGTGGGGCATTCATCTCATCTAACCATGTTGGCTTCTCTGACCCATTTATCCTACTAACAGCGTTCTTATCAAGAAGATTACATTTCGTCTTTATGTCTGAACTCATTAACAATAAGTTCCAAGAATGGTGTTATAGAAATGTTTTCCTTTCCTATCCAATCGATAGAAACAAACCATCTTTATCAACAGTGAAATTCTTAAGCCAATACGTCGCTAACGGCCATGTGCTTGGCTTATTCCCAGAAGGTCATATCAAAAGAGACGATCAAGTAGATGAATTTAAAGGCGGCATTATCTTAATGGCGTACCTTTCTGGTAAGCCAATCATTCCTGTTTACCATAAGAAAAGAACCAGTATTTGGCATATGACTAGACTAGTTATTGGTAAACCATTCGATGTTAAAGAAAAGATTGGTCCAAGAATGACTCAAGATAAATTAAGCGAAGTCGCAAAAGAATTATTTGAATATGAATTACATCTCCAAGAGATGTGTGAAGGTAAAAAGTAATGGCACTTTTATTTAAAAATGCTCGAATCTTAACAATGAGAGATGACAAGATATTCGAAGGTAATATCGTTGTCAAAGGTAACCGTATTGTCTATATCGGAAACGATTATCAAGGCTATGCTCCTTTTGAACGTGAAATCGATTGTCACAAAAACTTATTAATGCCAGGATTCAAAAACCCTCATGCTCATAGTGGCATGGTGTTTGTCAGAGACTTAGTTAGAAACGTTTCTTTACAAGAATGGCTCTTTAAATATATCTTCCCAAGAGAAGACCATCTCATTCCAGAAGATATCTATCATCTCAACAAAGTTGCCTATTTAGAATATGTCAGTGGTGGTATCACCGCAGTGTTTGAACATTACTTCTTCCCAGACTACTCCGCGAAGGCCGCGGAAGAGTGTGGTATGCGCACACTTCTATTGGGTACATACGATAGCAAGAAAACAAGTGTCGCTAAACTTGTTGATAATGTCCATCGCTATAACGACAGGGAAGATCCATTAGTGAGATACCTTATTGGTTTCCATGCTGAATACACATCTGACTTAGAAATGTTAGATAAGACTAAAGAAGCTATCGACTTAGCTAAAACACCTTTCTTCACTCACATTAGTGAAACACAAAAAGAAGTTGATGAATGTGTCCAAAGACATGGTTATACCCCAGCGGAATTCTTATATAGAAAAGGTTTATTTGCCTATGGTGGAGGTGGCTATCACTGTAGTCATTTCACTGATGAAGAAGTAAAGATTTTCAAAGAAAACAATTTAACAATCGTCTCTTGCCCAGGTAGTAATAAACAATTAGCCTCAGGTGACGCTCCATTAAATAAATACTTCAAAGAAGGAGTAAGGATTGCCTTGGGCACTGATGGTCCTGCTAGTAATGAAAAACTTGATATGTTCTATGAGATGCAATTAGCGGTATCTAACAACGGCTTTGATACAATCTCTCCATTTGAATATCTCAAAATGATTACCGTAAACGGCGCTATCGCTATGGGTATGAATGACTCTGATGTTTTAGATATCGGTAAGCACGCTGATATCATCATGCTTGATATCTCTAAATATGATGACGACATCATTCCTAATATTGTCAATAAAGGTAGTGTTAACGACGTTAAACTCACCATGATTAATGGCAAAGTCTTATATGAAAACGGCAAATATTTCTTTAAAGAAAGTGTTGAAGAAATAAATAAAAAGGCGCAAGATGTTAAAAACCGTATTGAAGCGGAAATGAAAAAATAAGTAAAAATTAATTTTTAAGAGTAAAATAAGGGTATGGCATTAAAAAAAGGATTTTGTGTTCACTGTCAAGGTGATGAAGACTTACGTATCTTTGATGTTAACAAAGATGCGGAGGTTTGTTATTGCCCTCATTGTCTCGTGGCTATGCCTCCAAAAGAGGCTATCGCTAACTATAACGCCTTAATCGCTAACTATTTAAAGCACGCTTCTAAAGCCTTATTTGACTCCACACAATATCTTGAAGCATATCAAACATTTGCCCATATTATTGATCTTAATGAAACCATCAAAGTGGCACACTTTGGCCGTATCATTTCCATGGTCTATTTATCAACCTTAAGAAAGAGCAAGATTGAATTCGCTCACGCGCTCCATCGTCAAGAAGCACCGAAATGGTGCCACTACGCTGAAACAGTGAATGAATACTATCATTTCTTATTGCTCTTATTAGATGCTTTAACTAGCTATGAAAACCGTTTGAAAAAGAGACTCACTTATCACGGTGTTTTCTATGATATGGACTGTGTTGTTCTCTACTTAAAGAGAATGGAAGAAATCAAACTCTATAAAGACTTCGTCGCTCAAGAAGCGAAGTTCTTCGTAGATAATGGCAAAGAACAATTCAAAGATATCATTGGTATGGTAGCCTTATCTTTCCATGCTTATGAAGAAGTCTTTAAAGATAGATACACAACCGCAGACGGTTATAAATATGTCTTCGCGGAATTTGACGCTAATGGCATGCCATTATTAAATATGAAAAGCGCCAATCCAAATCCAGATCAAAAGCTTCATAAGAAAAAGATTGAGCTCTATCCTCACGATAATAAAAAGAGCAAGATTAAGGACGAAATATACCTTAACAAGCTCCCAATGTTCCGTTTATTTATGGCCTCTATCCCAGCCGCTTCATTCTTATTTACTTTAGCGATTGTGGGTATTGCTTTCTCGTTTGTAATTCCAAGCAGCGTGGTCAAAGCTTTAGTGCTCGTCTTCTCGTCATTAGCGATCCTAGCAGCATTAGTGTTCTTTACCCTACACTTCACATGGAAGAATGCGCTTAAGAAGAAGTATTATAACGGTATGAATCCGTTTATTCTCAAGTAAGTAAGTAACTTCTTAAGAGCTTTAGCACGGTGACTGACCGTGTTTTTTCTTGCTTCGCCCATGACAGCGAAACACTCTTTAGTTTCATCACTAATGAAGATTGGATCATAACCAAAGCCACCTTCACCCATCTTTTCAGTAGCGATTGTGCCTTTAGCGATACCTTCAAAAATTAACGGCTTATCTTCAACGTTGACTAAAGCGATATCACATTTAAACTCAGCGCTTCTATCATCTTTATCTTTTAAGTCGTCTAAGATTTGAGCGATAGCCTTATCGTGTCCACCCATCTCCGCAGCGTAACGCGCACTGAACATGCCTGGACGACGGTCTAAAGGAATGATTTCTAAGCCTGAATCATCAGCGATGATTGGCATAGTGGTTAATTCTTGAACCGCTTTGGCTTTAATTAAAGCATTTTCTGCATAAGTCGCGCCGTTTTCTTCGACATCTTTAACTTTAAGATTTAAGTCATTTAAACCATAGACTGTAATCTTGTGTGGAGATAAGATTTCTCTTACTTCTTGGAGTTTGTGTTTGTTTGTTGTAGCTAATATAATTTCAAAATTCATGACTGTATTATACAATAATAAATAAGAGGAAGTATTAATTATGTTTGAAGTACCTTACGAGAAAATGGTTTGTGATTCCGATAATGGTGATGGTGGAGTCTTCTTTTATAACGAATACATGGAGTGGGTTTTAAGAAATTCCCACGATGGATTCAAGATTTATTATAAAGACATCAAAGATGTAAAAATCATCTATTCTAGAAAGAAAGTAGTGACTGTTTATATGAATAATGGCAGTCATAGAAATCTCTATTTATATAAAGCTGACACCCTTAAGAAACTCATCTATGATGCAGTGCAAAGAGTGAATGGTCCTGAAGTCGTGGACGCCACTCCAGTGGAAGAGCCTAAAGAAGATGATCTAGATAAACTTGAAAGACTCGCTAAGCTCCATGAATCAGGAGCGTTAAATGATGAGGAATTCGCTGAAGCGAAAAAGAAGATCCTTGGTTAAAATAAAACAGTGCAATTAGCACTGTTTTTTGTTGCTCTTAAAAAACATTATTCGGCAATTCGCTGTCTCCGCCTTCCGACAAAAAGAAACGCGATACCTACGGCAATGAAAATAACGCCTACGATAAGGCACCACCAAATTGGTCCGGTGTATTCTTTATACATTTCAAGATTGTAAAGAAATCCTAGAAGGATATAAACAACGCCACCAAAAAAGCATGCCCCTGCACCGGCAAAAAAACCATCTGTTCTTCGTTTATAACTCTCGACGATGACAGGGTTAACAGCATGATATTCTTTATTCTTTTTTAAAGGATAACCACAGTGTGGACAGCTTTCAGCGTGACTGCTAATATCTTTGCCACAATCAGGACATTTAATTAATGACATATCTCATCACCCTCTCCAGTATATAAGAAAATATTTCTTATTTTCCATAAAAATCGGAAAAATCGTATTTAAACAAAAACAGCGTTTTAAAACGCTGTTATTTACTTCTGGAGCAAGTGACGGGAATCGAACCCGCATAATCAGCTTGGAAGGCTGATGTTCTACCACTGAACTA
>CAMZGG010000046.1 GCA_947306345.1 uncultured Caryophanales bacterium | reverse complement strand
ATCAATTCGACAAAGTCGAAATGGTCCAATATACCAAACCAGAAGATAGCGATGCCGCTTTCGAAGAATTAGTAAGAAAAGCAGAAGCCTTAGTTGCTGGCTTAGGCTTACATTATCAAGTCAGTAAACTTGCCGCTGGTGATATCTCTCACTCCATGGCAAGAACATACGACATTGAAGTCTACTTACCAAGCATGGGAATCTATAAAGAAGTTTCTTCCGCTAGTAATGCTAGAGACTATCAAGCAAGAAGAACAATGTGCCGTTATAGAGATAACGCCACAGGAAAGACCAGATACGTGCATACATTAAACGCTTCTGGCTTAGCTACTTCTCGTATCTTCCCAGCCATCCTTGAACAATTCCAACAAGCTGATGGTTCAGTCGTCATTCCAGAAGTCTTAAGACCATGGATGGGTGGACTTGAAGTCTTAAAACCAATTAAAAAATAAACAAAATGGACACATTAATTTGTGTCCTTTTTATTACCAGTAATAAGTGCTATAATCATTTCGCCATCGCGATGAATATTTGCGAACCAGGTCAGGACAGGAATGTAGCAGCCTTAAGTATTAATGTTCATGTGCGGTGGTTTATTTGATTACTATGACTAACGACGAAAAGTTCATGAACGAAGCTATCAAGGTAGCAAACCTTGCTCTTAATGAAGACGAGGTACCTATTGGTTGCATCATTGTTAAAGATGGCAAAATTGTTGCTGGTGGCTGTAATCAAAGAGAACAAGATAATGATCCAACTGGTCACGCTGAAATAGTGGCTCTTAGAAGAGCGGCTAAAATATTAGGCGACTGGCAGTTAGTGGATTGCACATTATATGTGACAATAGAGCCATGTATTATGTGTGCTGGAGCAATTATTCAATCTCGCATCAAAAGAGTGGTGTACGGCGCTCCTGATATCAAAGGTGGGGCTTTTGGCTCATCGATTAATATCCTAGAAGCCGCTAATATCAATCATCGTCCAGAAGTAGTTAAAGGTGTTCTTGAAAAAGAATGCGCTGCTATCATCAAAAACTATTTCAAAAGTAAAAGAAAATAATAACTTATAAAATAAACTTGGAAATTTACTCCAAGTTTTTTTATCATGTATGTGACACATGAGTAAAATAAATAATCCCCTTGCCTTTATTAAACTTTCACAAGCCACAACAGTGTGCTTTGATAAAGAAAACGCTCTTTGTGATGGTGAATTAATCATTAAAAAGTTAGTGATTTTGGATTCTAAATATAAAGAATCAGAAGTTTCACAAATTATTTCTAATGTCTTAAATGCTGTTGATGAAAGAAACCCTTTAGCGGACGCTCTTAAGAAACAATATGACTTTGAACTAAGTGCGACTGTGAAGAAAGCATATTCTTTTGATTATGAAACACGTTCAATGGGCGCGACTTATAAAGGCGGAAAGACTGTTATTATTGGTTTATTAGAACACATGTCAATCAAAAACAAGTCAATCATCCTTAAGAAGAGCGAAGAATATATTAACCAAGGTGAAGATGTTTATGTCTTAGGTCAAAACCTTAATGAAAGCGTTAATGATTTAGATCCAATAGCGCTAATTATCACTAAAGACCATGTTAGAGAATCAATGTCTTCTGCAATTGCATGGTTAAATGATCACAATATCGATATCAAAGTGGTCTCAAGTGACAGTCCTATTAAAGCATCCAATATTGCTTTTGATGCAGGAGTTAGAAATGTTAACAGACAAGTCTCAGTAGAGAATATGACTCTAGAAGATGTTAGAGGTAACGCTGATAAATATGTCATATTTGGTGATGCTTATAGAGAAGATAAAGACGCGATTATCAAATCACTAAAATCTAAAGGTGAGAAAGTTGTCTATATCAATGATGATATCGATGATCTTCCAAAAGCTTTCGAAGAAAGTAAAAGATTATCTAATAACTTGCATAGAGCATGTCTATTCCTCGCTAGTAAAGCCTTATTAGCAGTCTTCTTAACTTTACTTTTAGTAATTGGCTATAACGTTAAGGCATTTGATAATCCATTCGGCTTATATCGTTTCTTTGTATTAGATGCAATTATTAGTGCAGTTAGTGTACTTCTAATCATGATTGATAGAAGACGTAATGAAGTTAAAGGCAAATTCATCATCAATATGTTAAAGAAATCATTACCAGGAGCATTAATGATGTATGTGGCCGCAGTGGTGATATTCATTCTCTATTCAATGCAACAAAATGGTGTGGTTAGCTTTGGTATTTATAATGTGCAAACCGCAATAGCGATGAGCATGATTGCTTTTAATATTTTAGGCGTTGTTGTTTTATATGATGTTTGCTCACCTTTAAACAAATATCGTAAAAGCATAGTAATCGCTATAGCGTTTATCGCTACCGCTTCACTAGCGACATCTGCTATTATTTCTTACACATCAAATAAAGCAGATCCAGTATTTGGTATTCCATTTATGGAAATGAACGGACCAACTTATTTGATAACCGCAATTATTGTTATTGTTTTAATCGGTATTTATACCGTTTTATATCAGATTTTTGGAAAGGATAACGAATATGAAAATTAATCCAGAAGTATTAGAAGCTTTAAAAAATAACAAACCAGTAGTGGCTTTAGAAAGCACAATTATTAGTCATGGTATGCCATATCCTAAAAATGTGGAAACCGCTTTAAGAGTGGAAAAGATGATTAGAGACCATGGTGTTGTTCCTGCGACTATTGGCATTATTGACGGTGAACCTATCGTCGGTATGACACCAGATGAAATTGAATTATTTGGTAAAACAAAAGGTATCGCTAAAGCATCTAGAAGAGATTTGCCAGTAATATATGCTAAGAAGTTATGGGCTGCTACTACAGTGGCTTCCACAATGATTATTGCAGCTCAAGCTGGTATTGAAGTGTTTGTTACCGGTGGTATTGGTGGTGTTCATAGAGGCGCGCAAGAAACAATGGATATCTCCGCTGATCTACAAGAATTAGCAAAGACCAATGTCACAGTTGTTTGTGCAGGTGCTAAAGCTATCTTAGACTTACCATTAACTCTTGAATATTTAGAAACAATGGGTGTCCCAGTTTTAGGCTTCCAAACTGAAGAACTTCCAGCTTTCTATACTAGACATTCTGGTTTAAAAGTTGACTATGAAATTAAAGATTATTTAGAAGCCGCCAAGATAATTTTAGAAAAACGTCAAAATAATCTCCAAGGTGGCATCTTAATTACAAATCCTATTCCAGAAAAATACGCAATGGATGATAATATAATAAATAACGCTATTGAAAAAGCGTTAAAGATGGCGGATGAACAAGGCATTAAAGGCAAAGAAACAACGCCATTCTTACTTAAGACAATTGTGGAACTAACTGGTGGTGATTCTCTAGAATCAAATATTCAATTAGTTTTAAACAATGCTGCTGTTGGTGCAGAGATTGCTAAAGAGGTTTGTAAACAAAAGTGAAAACAGAACATCGATTTGCTGAAGCATTAAAGAACATGATGTCAGAAATGCCACTTGAAGAAATTTCGGTGGCGGCTTTAACACGTCGTTGTAGAGTAAATCGACAGACTTTTTACTATCACTTCCATGATATTTACGACTTACTAGCGTTAGTCTTCCTTAATGAAACTATTCCAGGAATTGATGAAACTAGAAATTCTGAAGAAATGGCTACCGCTATATTCAATTACTATTTAAAGAACGAAAGATTTATTGATGAAACACTTAACTCCGCAGGTAAGGATTTATTTGTAGAGTTTATTTATAACACCTGCTATCGTTGTTTCACAAAATACATTAATAACATTGCAGATAGTAAGAGAATAAACGCTAATGAGAAGAAGAATATCGTTCGTTTTAGAGCGTTTGCTTATAGCAATAGTATCGTTTACTACTTGTCCACACACAAAACAAAATCACTAAGTGGTTTGTTTGAATGCTTCTGCTTTGAAAACGATGAAAATATGAGAAAAGAAATAGTGGATCTTTTAGATTACAGATGGAGGAATAGCAAATCATGATAGATTTTGATTTCATTAGTCCGACTAAGATCTACTTCGGAAACAATAAAGAAGAATTAATCGGACAAATATGTTCACAAGGTGGATATAAAAGAGTTTATATCGTTATTGGCCAAGGTTCTGTTAAAAGAAACGGTCTTTTAAGTAGAGTTACTGAATCCCTTGATAAAGAAGGTATTAAATACCAAATCTTAGAAGGCGTTAGACCTAATCCAACAATTGATTTATGCCATAAGGGTATTGAAGAAGCCCGTATTTTTGCGCCTAACTTAATACTCGCTATCGGTGGTGGATCAGTTATTGATACCGCGAAGAATATTGCAGTTGGTTACTTCTATTCTGGCAACTCATTTGATTTCAATTTACATATCGCTAAACCAAAGAAAGCTTTACCAATTGGTGTTATTTTAACTATCGCTGCTTCTGGTAGTGAAACATCTAATTCTTGTGTTATTCAAGACGATGAAAAACAAATTAAGATGGGCTTTAACGATGATATTGTTAGACCAGTCTTTGCGATTGAAAATCCAAAACTCACTTATAGTGTTTCTAAAGTACAAACAGCGTATGGCATTGTAGACATCATGATGCATACTTTAGAAAGATATTTCCATGCCTCTAGCGATAATGAACCGGCGGACGGATTTGCCGAAGCTTTGCTTAGATCCGTTATTAAAGCCGCGAAAGTTGTTGATAAGAATCCGACTGATTATGACGCAAGAGCGGTCTTAATGCTCATGTCATCTTTATCCCATAATGGTTTAACCAGTATTGGTAAGAAGATGCTACTATTTGTTCACCAAATTGAACACGCTGTTTCTGGTGTGTATCCAGAAGTCGCTCACGCTGCTGGTTTAGCAGTCCTATTCCCAGCTTGGGCTAAATACTATGTAAATTACGATGTTGATAAGTTTAATAAATTAGCCACTAATGTCTTTGATCTACATAAAAAAGACAAAATGGAAAACGCTAAAGCGGGTATTAAAGAAATTGAAAAACTATTCAATTCTTTAGGTATGCCAGCAACATTTAAAGATTTAGGTATTAAAAATGTTGATATTAAGCGTATAGTTAACATTGTGACGAATAACGGCAATAGAATAATTGAACACCCAAAAAAGAATATGGATTCTGAAGTGGTGAAGACAATTATCGAAAGTTGCCTATAGGAGGACATCTTCATGAAAAAAGAAGATATATTAGGATTAATTATTTATTTGGTAATCATTGCCTTAGCGGTAGTGTTTGGTATTACTGTTTTACAAACACACAATGCTGAAAGCGCACTTAATGGTGTTTGGAATGGCTTTGCATATATTCTTTATGTTGGTGGCGCTGTTATATTCGGTGCGATCTTCAATGCAACATTATATGAACTTGGCCATGTCTTAGGCGCTAAGGTCGGTAAATACGATATCTTAAGCGTTACCATTCTTGGTTTATGCTTCTATAAAGATGAAGGTAAAAGAAGAGTCCGTTTCGCATCATTCGATGGTTTAACTGGTGAAACCAAAATTGTTCCAAAGAAAGATATGACAGATAAAGCAAACCCATACCCATATCTCTTATTTGGTTCATTATTCTTCATCATTGAAGCAATTGCAGTTATGGTGGTTTTCACTATCTTCAAAAACTCTAGTGATAAAGTTTTAAAAGATGTGGCATATTTCGTTCTTACCGTTGGTGCGATTGGTTTAGTTATTCTCTTCTATAACATCTTACCTTTCCGTATCGACTCCATGACTGATGGTTATCGTTTAACAATGGTTTCTAACCCAAAGAATAGAGCCGCTTTCAACGAACTCTTAAGAGTGGAACACGAAATCCAACAAGGTAATCAAGATGTCGAAGTTAAAGTTTTTGATGAAATCACTAACTTCACCGCTGATCTTAACTTAAACAAAGTTTATGCTTTATTAGATAAGAAAGATTATGCTGCAGCGGAAGAAATTTTAAATAAGATTATCGCCGCGAAAGATGGTGTTGACGCTAAAGTGTATATCCGCGCAAGAGCGCAAAAGATTTATATCAATTTAATTACTAAAGATTTAGAAGAAGCTAAGGTCTATTATGATAAGGAAGTTCCTGTTTCTGAAAGAAGAGAAATTTCTAATGACGTATCTATGGCCTCCATTCGTGCTTACTTATTAATGTCTGGTTTATTAGATAAATCTAGAAGCGAATGTATCATTGCATTAAATAATGTCTATCGTGCATTTAAACACACTCCTAAAAATAGACAACAAACTGAAATCACATTATTTAACGAAGCATTAGATAGAGTTTGTGCAGCTCATCCAGATTGGGAATTAGATGGTTACAAACTCCAAGTTGCGGAGAAATAAGCGAATACATTAGGTATAAGAAAAGGCGCCTTGATGGGCGCCTTTAATATATTTATTAATGATATAAATAGATTGGAACGGATGGGGCACTCTTATAGCCACAGAATGAACCATTGTAATATTCTAAATAAACATTAGTAGAATTAGTGGCGTTTTTCATCACAAAGCCATTGTTAGATGTCGTGATAGTCCATGATAGGCTACCGCTATTAGTAGGAGTGGTGCCTAAGCCAATGCTATAGTGACTGCCATCATAATAAGCAAATATATATTTACCGTTTTCTTTGTTTTGAATGTAGTAATTTCCATCTGTTTGTTTGATGAATTTATAGTACTTAAATGTGGCATCTCCATTAGGAATGATTTTAGATTTGTCGTCATTAACTAAAGCATTAATTGGTTTAATGTACCAAGGGTAATTAGGTTTAGCTTCGTTATCCATTGCAAAGTATGAGAACGATGTAGCAGAATCACTTGAAGCGATAACGTAGTTATTTCCATCTAAGTTAGCAAGTGAACTTTCTCTATTTAAACCATTGGTGAAATCATCTGGATTAGGTGGGATTTCTCCATCAATTAAACCGTTGTTATTCCAAATATAAGAAGCATATTCTGGATGATCAACAAATGGGTTACGACCATAACCATTACTGCTTAAGTAATTATTGATTTGAATTTCAATTGGTGTTGGAGCGTAAGTAGTGTTCCACGCTAATAAGGTGGAAAGAGTACCCATAGTTTTTAAACTTGTACTATCGTTTGGATTATTAGAAAGTGATAAACCTTCCCTATAGTACATAGTAGCGGCATAAAGAATAACTCTAGCGGATTCACCACGTGCGGCTTCAAAACCACATGATGCTGGATCCCATTCTTTATTCGCTTTACCTTTTGTGCCGTAGAAATTATTACCACGGTCACTATTTTCTTCTTTTAATGTTGGTCTAATGATAAATGGATCAGCACCTGGGCCGCTTTTTCCGGTTCCTCTAGAATTTGGCCAAGTGTGTTCCCTATTACATTCACTAGTAGTAGTGATTAAAGTAGAATCATGATAGAAAGGCACGAATGTAGAGGAATTGGCATTTGGATATGCCGCTGCTTTAGCGCCAACATATAAACAATCACTATACTCAATTGTTTTTGTCTTTTTGCCCGCCATTATTGTTTGTAAGGCGTTTCTAAATTCTGCACCTCTTAAGGAAATATTAATGTTCCATGTAGTATCTCCACTAGGTATATAGGATGAACTAGTGGTGGAAGATGAACTGCTACTAGAGGATGATGAAGTGGTACTACTAGAAGAAGAACTAGAAGATGAACTGCTAGAACTTGAATCAGTAGAAGAAATAGTTGTGCTTTCACTAGTGGATGCACTAGAGGAAGTACTTGAAATTTGTGGTTTGTTACCACAGCCGCTTAAAACTAAAGCAAAGGCTGTGAGAATTATAGATATTGTTTTATTTTTCATAGCCCCATAATTATACACGTAGGAAACATATAAAAAAAGACCGTATTATTTACGGTCTAATTTTGTATGATTAATGCTTACTTTCCGGAAACAACAATCTTCTTAATTAATAATGATTCAGCGGAAACACCAGCAGGTGAAACAGTCACATCATTACCAACTTCTAATACATCTTTGAAGATTTCAAGTAAGTTACCAGAAACAGTAATTAAATCTAATGGTTTACCTTTCTTGCCATTTTCAATCATGAAACCAGTGGATTGAAGTGAGAAGTTACCAGATTGTGGATTAA
>CAMZGG010000045.1 GCA_947306345.1 uncultured Caryophanales bacterium | reverse complement strand
TCTGGTAAAGGTATTCCAGCGGCCATGTTTATGATGAAGACAATTACTTGCTTTAGAAACTGTGTCTCTATTGATAAGAGTCCAGAAGAAGTCTTAAGAGAAGTTAATAGAATCATCAATAAAGGTAATGATTCCAATATGTTTGTGACTTGCTTCTATGCGGTGATTAACACTAAAACAGGCGAGATGCAGTTCGCTAATGCGGGACATAATCCTCCAGTCGTTGGTCAAAAGCAAAACTATAAGTTCTTAAAATGTAAACCAGGCTTTGTTTTAGGACCACTTAAAGATGTTTTCGTCACTAATGAGACATACCATCTTAAAAATGGTGATACTTTAACTCTTTATACCGATGGTATAACTGAAGCTCGTAACTCTAAAGGTTTATTCTATGGTGAAGACCGTTTATTAGGCGTCTTTAATAACAAAATGTATTCCTGCTTATTAGAATTACATCACACCTTAAAAGACGATATTGAAAGATTTGTCGATGGTGAAGATCAAGCGGATGATATGACTTATATCACTATGAAATATCATGGCGATAAATACTTATATAAAGAACAAATCTTTAAAGGTGAAAAAGAAAACCTTCCAAAGATGATTGCCTTAATAAGTGAATTCGCACAAGAAATGAAGATTGAAGAAGGCTTCACTAATAACTTATGCGTGGTCGCTGATGAAATGCTATCTAATATCATTAAGTATGGCTACGCTGAATTCACTGATGATATCTTCATCAGATTACTTTATAACGTTGATCAAAACGAATTCGTTATGACCATTATTGACCGCGCTGAAAGGTTTGATCCATTCACCGTGGACAACAAGCCACTTGAAGGCAATATATCCAAACGTAAAGAAGGCGGTCTAGGCATCTTAATCGTTAAGAAGTTAATGAGCGAATATGCCTATGACTACATCAATCACAAGAATATTGTCACTTTGAAGAAGAAATTTTAAATTTTATCGGACAAAATTGAAAAAAGCCTCCTATTTAATTTATAGGGGGTTTTTAAATGAAGTCACTATTTAAAAAGAAAAACAACTATATTATAATGGTATCAAATGATACCCATGGCAAAACATTATGAGTAGCCATAAGTACACAGTGGAAGAAGTGATAAACTTCTGCCAAAATAATCCGATATACATCGTTGATAGAACTGATGGAAAGAACAAGAGATTCATACGTGAAGCCCAATTAACTATTGATGAAGCTATCCGCGAAATTAGAAATCTACGAAAAGAATTTTTGTTCAATGGGCCATTTCTAGATAGAGACATCCCCAATAACTATCTATATGAATTCCATAAACACATCAGAGGCAAATGGTGTTATATCAAACTAACAATTGATGATAAAAAGAATATTGTCGTTAGAGTTATTAGTTTTCATGAAAGTGAGGGAGTTGCATATGCTTGATAAAAACAAAGAATATATGGGCTATTGTCCTGAAGAGCAAGAAGTGGTGCCAGGCTACATTGTTGATGGTGAAACCGAACACATTGTTGCTGGCGTTAAAGTAACCGCTCCATCTTTTCATCTTGTCTGCAAGAAATGCGGCGCTTGGCTTTCATCAAATGAAGTTGAAAGAGAAAACGATATAAGCATCTATGATGCATATAAAAAGAAAGTGGGCTTATTAACCACTTACGAGATTAAGGAAATAAGAATTAAAAGAGGCATGAGTCAAAGACAACTCGCTAAGTTCCTCGATATTGGAGAAAAAGATATTACTCGTTATGAAAACGGATCAGTTCAAACAAGAAGTATCGACAACATGATTCGTTTAGTGGGTGATGATACAGCTTATAAGAGTATGTGCAAATGCTTAAACAAAAACGCTAATTCAAAGAAATAAAAAGCCGGAGACCTGCAGACTATCGATAGTCGCAATAATAGCGAATCCGGCAAAACCATTAAAACAAAATAGAACTTAAAAGTAAACAAAAAGCCGGAAGGACACAGAATCATCGTAGTGATGAACGTGCAACAATATCATCCGGCAAGATCATTAAAACAAAAAAAGAATAAAAAAGCAAACAAAAAGGAGACGTAATTGATGCCCGTCTCCTTTGTTTTTATTATTTTTCTTCTTCCTTAAACATATCTGTGGATAAGTATCTTTCACCAGTATCTGGTAAGAGAACCACGATAGTTTTGCTTTGATTTTCTTTTCTTTGAGCAAGGATTGTTGCCGCTTTAACGGCCGCGCCACTAGAGATACCAACGAGTAAGCCATCTTGTCTTGCTAATGTTCTACCAGTAGCGAAGGCATCTTCGTTAGAAACAGTGATGATTTCATCGTAGATGCTTGTGTTTAATGTTTCTGGAACAAAGCCTGCGCCAATGCCTTGGATCTTATGCGGACCAGGCGTGCCTTTAGATAAGACTGGTGAAGATTCCGGTTCAACGGCAACAACTTTAATATCTGGGTTTTGTTCTTTTAAGTATTTGCCAACACCAGAGATAGTGCCACCAGTACCAACACCTGCCACGAAGATATCAATACGACCACTTAATTCTTCAAAGATTTCTGGACCAGTAGTGATGTAGTGAGCGTGTGGATTAGCAAGGTTAGTGAATTGGCTTGGAATAAAACTATTGGAATATTGTTTATGTAATTCTTCTGCTTTAGCGATAGCTCCTTTCATGCCTAACTTACCTTCAGTTAAGACAAGTTCTGCTCCATATGCCTTTAAAAGATTTCTTCTTTCTAAAGACATTGTTTCTGGCATGGTGATGATTAAGCGATAGCCACGTGAAGCGGCCACCATTGCTAAACCAATACCAGTATTACCACTTGTTGGTTCAATTAAGATTGTATCTTTATTGATTAAGCCATCTTTTTCCGCTTTATCAATCATCGCTTTAGCAACTCTGTCTTTGACAGAACCGCCCGGATTGAAAGATTCAACCTTAGCGAGAATTCTTGCATTCAATTTTAAATTTGCTTCGTAGTTTGTGAGTTCGACTAAAGGAGTCTTGCCAACTGCTTCGTCAATATGTTTATAAATCATGTTTTTATGTGTCCTTTCGATGTCATTTAGCTTGTTTGCTAAACCGTTTAATAATGGTTCAAATTTCACTCCATACCAGTGCTCTTTGTCACTGAGAGTGTAACTGATACATCGATAGACATAATCTGCGGCCATTTTCACAGATAGATATATTTCGTGGCACTTTAAATATGAGGCGACGAAGGTAGAAGAGAAGATATCGCCTGTGCCATGATAACCATCACCAATCTTATGGTGTTTATAGTATTGGGTATAACCATTGTCATAGATATAAACACCTGTTGAAGTCTTTTGGAATGAGACATCAGTTAAGATGATTTTAGCGTTTGTATATTTACTTAGTTTTTTGACTAAGTTTTCGATATATTCTTTGTCGTATTTTTCTTTATATGGAAGACCACTCATGAAAGCGGCTTCAGTGATGTTTGGTAAAATCACATCTGCGACCTTGATAAGTTCACGCATTTTTAATGCGTAATCATTATTAAAAGCTGGATATAGTTTACCTTTATCACCCATTGCTGGATCAACGACCACGAGAGTGTTTTCTTTCTTTAATTGCTTAATAGCTCTTAAGGTAAAGTCTACGAGAGAGATGCTACCTAAATAGCCTGTATAAATAGCGTCAAAGCCTAAGTGTTCTCTTTCCCAGTGTTTAAGGAACTTATCTAATTCTTCATCTAAGTCTTTATACTCAAAACCATGGAAACCAGATGTATGAGTGGAAAGGATAGATGTTGGTAAGATCGCGGTTTCATAACCACAGGCACTTAAGATAGGTAAGGCCACAGTGATAGAGCATTGACCATAGCAAGAGATATCTTGAATAGTAACAACTTTCTTATCACGACCTTCTAAGCTAGGTTTTTCATTAATCTCAAAAAATAACTCGTTAGCGTTTAAACCAAACTTCTCAACGAGAAGCACGGCTTTATCGTAACTCATTTCAGATTCACCCTTTTCGATTTTACTAATCATCGACTTATGAGAATATCCGAGTGCATCTGCTAATTCTTTTTGTGTTAGATTGTATCTTTGTCTAACTTTTTTGACTAAAATTCCAAATTTCATGACGCTATTATAAAACAAAAAGTGAATGACATTCAACTTTTACGATTATAGAAATAAATAATAGCGAATAAATTCGTTATTAAATGGTATTATAGTATTTGATGATTAAAAAAGTATCGGAATCGTATAAACATAACATCTTAAGTATTGCTCTAGGACCTTTTATCAAAATCATTGAAGCAATATTTGATTTACTTATCCCTTTATTCATGAAGGCCATAATTGATTTAAGCCAATATGGCGCTCCTGAAGATATTCCAAATAAGATCTCTTCTGGTGTCGCTAGCTTTATCAGATTATTTAACAATTCAAACAACACAATCAGTGATGCCTTAGTGGGTGGCTTTATTATCTTAGCAATGGGTATTGTTGGATATGGCTTAACTATGATTAGTCAATATATCGCTGCGGTATGTTCAGTCGCAGTGGGCACTGAAGTCAGAGAATCATTGTTTCAAAAGCTCCTTCAATTATCCAAAAAGGAAAGAGAACAAGTTAGTAACTCTAAAATACTAACAGTCATCAATAGTGATACCTATCAATTACAACATGGTGTTTTATATTTCGTTAGATTAGTGGTGCGCGCTCCATTCATCTTGATAGGGGCTTTAGTCATGTCTTTTATCTTAGACTGGCGAGTGGGCTTAGCCTTTACCGCGATTGTGCCTCTTATCTTGCTTGTGAACTATTTAGTGCTTAGAAAATCATCTAAAGGTTATGTTGAAATCCAAAATGATTTAGATGACTTAAGTAATAAGACAAGTGAAACCACTGATGGTGCAAGAGTCGTTAGAGCGTCTAACCAACAAGAAAGAGAAAATAGTGAGTTCTCCGTTAAGACTACTTCCTATCAAGATAAGGCTATTAAAGTTAATCGCATTAACTCATTAATTAATCCATTAACATTTGCGATTACTTCCATTGTTTTAATTATTATCATCTTGCTTTTGCAAGATAGTTTGTTTGGCCCTAATAACACTCAAATCGCTAGCACGATTATCGCAGAGATGTCTTATTTATCACAAATCTTCTTTGTGGTAGTGCAATTCTCTATTGTTATTGTGGAGATTGTTAAGGCTAATGTTTCTAGAAAGAGAATTGATAGTATCCTCGCTATTAAACCATCAATCGTTAATGAAAATAAGGAGTATGTGATTGATAATAAGGCTCCACTTATTAGATTTGATCATGTCAGTTTCTCATTTACTGATGACACTAACTATTTCTTAAATGATTTAGATTTCCAAATTAGAAAAGGCGAAACATTCGGTGTTATCGGTGGTACTGGCAGTGGCAAATCCACAGTCATCAATTTAATCGAAAGATTCTATGATGCCTCTAAAGGTGATGTCTTATATAAAGGTGTATCTCTTAAAGACTATGACTTAAACGATTTAAGAAATAGTATCGGTCTAGTTAATCAAAAATCATCCTTATTTAAAGGCACAATTAAGTCAAACTTCTTAATGAGCAATCCTAATGCGAGTGATGAAGATATCATCACCGCTTTAAAACAAGCCCAAGCATATGATTTCGTTAGTAAATATGAAGATGGTATCAATCACGAAGTAAATGAAGGTGGCTTAAACTTCTCTGGTGGTCAAAGACAAAGACTATGTATCGCTAGAGCCTTAATTAGAAAGCCAGAAATCTTAATCTTAGATGATTCAACATCCGCGTTAGATTTATTAACGGATAAACGTATTAGAGAAACAATTAATAGCTTTAAAGATATGACTAAAGTTATTGTTTCTCAAAGAGTGTCAACGATTCAACATGCTGACTATATTTTAGTCTTAGAAGGTGGACAAGTTGTTGGTCAAGGCAAACATAGTGACCTATTAAAGAACTGTCCAATCTATAAAGAGATTTACGAAACACAAATTAGAAAGGAATAAGATGAGCAACAAACAAAGACTTTTCAGTTATCTAAAGCCAATGCGTAAATCATTAGTGATTGCCCTGATCTTTTCCTTATTGTTTGTTATCGCTCAAATCGCTCAGCCTTTCTTATTAGGTAAAGCCCTTGACGCCTCTAAAGATAACAATCACCAATTATTTAACATCTATGTCTTTGTAGCGTTGGCTCTTATTGTTCTAGGTGTCATATTTGCCTATTTCTTTGAAGTCATTGTGATGAACGTTTCACAAAAGGCAATTAAGAAAGCTAGGGAAGATGTGTATCAGAAAATCAACGCTATTTCATTAAAGGATTTTGATAATAAGAGACATGGCGATATCGTCCAACTCGAGATTAGAGATATGGAGAATTTTGCCGCTGGTTTATTTGCTATATTCAAAACCTTAATGCAAGGTATCTTTACTGTCATTATTACCATCATCATGATGGTGATGGTGAACTGGATTTTAGCGTTAGGAGTTATCATTCTTACCCCATTAAGTATGCTCATGGCGAAGATTGTTTCTAGCTTCTCATATAAACACTATAAGAAGCAAAGCCAATTACAGGCTAATCTTTCTGCCTCATCATTAGAAACACTTAATAATATCGATATTGTGCAGTCTTTAAACTATGAAGAAACCGCGATTAAAGAATTTAACGTTATAAACGAAAAACTTAAAAAAGAAGGCCGAATTGCGCAGTTTTCGGCTTCTTGGGTTAATCCGAGCACTAGATTAGTTAATAACATTATTTATGTCATTATCGGTGTTACTGGCATCATTATGCTTGGCTATAAAAACGAGCTCGCAGTCTTGTTTGCTGTGATGTCTATTGGTCGCTTATCAAGCTTCTTATCGTACACAAATCAATATAGTAAACCATTCAATGAAATATCTAATGTCGTTTCAGAATTTGAAAACGCTAAAGCATCACTTAGAAGAATTAATGATTTCTTAAATATTGAAGATGATATTAATAAAGGCGAATCCTCTATTGAAAGTATTAATAGCATTGAGTTCAAAGATATGTCCTTTAGTTATGACACTAATAGAAAGCTAATTGAAAACTTTAATTTAGAAATCAAAAAAGGACAGAAAGTTGCTATTGTTGGACCAACAGGTGCAGGTAAAACAACTTTAATTAATTTACTCATGCGTTTCTATGATCCTAATAGTGGTCTTATCAACATCAATAACCAATCTAATTTAGATATTAAGAAAGAATCATTAAGGAGCCATGTTGGTATGGTTCTTCAAGATACCTGGATTTTCAGTGGCACAATTCTAAATAACATCCGTTACTATAAGAAAGAGGCTAGTGAAGAAGAAGTTAAAGAAGCAGCGAGAAAAGCTCATGCTGATATCTTTATTAATACCTTACAAGATGGATATATGACTAAGGTTTGTAATAAACACGGTCTATCTGAAGGTCAAAGACAAATGATTGCTATCGCAAGAATCATGCTTCTTAACCCAGAACTAGTCATATTGGATGAAGCAACATCTAATATCGATACTCGTAGTGAAAAGCTTATCACTGACGCTTTTGATTTCATGATGAAAGATAAAACATCAATTGTTATCGCTCATAGATTATCAACAATCGAAAAAGCGGATATCATTATAGTAATGAAAGATGGTGCTATTGTGGAAACAGGTAACCATCAAGAATTAATGAAGAAGGAAGGATTCTACTATTCCTTATATTCTTCACAATACAAATAGGGGACATTATGGCTAAAGAAAAGAAAAAACCAAGTAAACTAAAGAAATTAGTTACTCCTAAAAAGATTGCCTTATTAATGGCCATCATCTCTTTAGTGTCTTTTCTTTATAAGATTGGCTTAGGTGTTATCTCTAACTCTATGATTTTAATCATTGCCTCATTATCCACAGCGGTAGTCTGTGCTTGTAAGTTTATCTTCTGGAAAGATATGAACGCAGATAGAAAGGCTAAAAAGAGATCATATTTCTTTATGATGATTCTCGCTTTAGCGTTCGCTGTTCTCTTCTTATTATTCGCTGTCCTTAAAGTCGGCGGCATTGATACATCTAGTAAGAATAACTTCAAAGGTATTGTTGGTTATATCTTTATTGCTTTTGTTATCTTGATGTTTGTCCTATCAATCATCAACTTAAAAGGTGCCTTATCAAAAGATGATCTTATGGTTATTGGTATTAAAGAAATGACGTTTGTTTCAGCGCTTGCTGACGCTGTTATTATTCAAGAATTCTTATATAAAACCATACCACATTATCGTGATATTCCTTTTATGAAACTTATAAATAGTTACTTTCCACTTATCATTGCAGTACTAATGATAATAGTGCCTATCTATATGTTCAGAAGATTCAAAGAATATGAGGCTGAAAAATAATGAA